>NZ_JARWOJ010000400.1 GCF_029868625.1 Nocardia neocaledoniensis
GTCCTGCACGCGCAGCAATAGCGAAAGGGGGGGGGGGGGGGGGGGGGGGGGGGGGGGGAGGGGGGGGGTGTGCGGGGCGCCCACGCCCCCGCCCCCCCCCCCCGCCCCCCCCCCCCCCCCAACCACCCCCCCCCCGCCCCCCCCGTGGCCCCCCCCCCCCCCCCCCGACAGGGTATTCAGCTCCCGATCAGGGCAGCGGCCCACCCGCGGCGATCGCCGACAGGGTGGCGAACTCCTCCGCCTTGAGCGAGGCACCGCCGACCAGGGCGCCGTCGATGTCGGGCTGACCGACCAGCTCGCCGACGTTCTTGGCATTGACCGACCCGCCGTAGAGCACCCGCACGGTCGCGGCGACCTCGGGCGAGGCCAGCTCGGCCAGCTCGGCCCGGATCGCGCCGCAGACTTCCTGCGCGTCGGCCGCCGAGGCGACCTTGCCCGTGCCGATCGCCCAGACGGGCTCGTAGGCGATGACGACCTGCGCGATCTGCTCGGCCGTCAGGCCCTTCAGCGAACCGCGCAGCTGCTCGAGGTTGTACTCGACGTGCGTGCCCGCCTCGCGGACCCCGAGACCCTCACCGATGCAGACGATCGGGGTGATCTCGTTCTTCAGCGCCTGCTTGGCCTTGGCCAGCACGATCGCGTCGTCCTCGTTGTGGTACTGACGACGCTCCGAGTGCCCGACCACCGCGAAGGTGCAGCCCAGCTTGGCCAGCATCGATCCGCTGACCTCACCGGTGTAGGCGCCCGAGTCGTGCACCGACACGTCCTGCGCACCATAGGTGAGCAGCAGCTTGTCGCCCTCGACCACCGACTGCACGCTGCGCAGGTCGGTGAACGGCGGGATCACCGACACGTCGACCTTCGCGAAGTACTTCTCCGGCAGCGCGTAGGCCACCTTCTGCACCAGCGCGATGGCCTCGAGGTGGTTGAGGTTCATCTTCCAGTTGCCCGCGATGAGCGGCTTGCGTGCTGCCATCGCTCAGCCCTCCAGCACCGAAATACCGGGCAGCTCTTTGCCTTCCAGGTATTCCAGGGACGCGCCGCCACCGGTGGAGATGTGCGAGAAGCCGTCGTCGGGCAGACCGAGCGTGCGCACGGCCGCGGCCGAGTCACCGCCGCCGACCACGGTGAACGCGCCCTTGCCGGTCGCGGTCACGATGGCCTCGGCCACCCCGCGGGTGCCCGCGGCGAACTTCTCGAACTCGAACACGCCCATCGGGCCGTTCCAGAACACCGTCTTCGCCTCGGTCAGCAGCGCGGCGAACCGCGACACCGACTCGGGGCCGATGTCCAGGCCCATCCAGCCGTCGGGGATCTCGGTCGAGGCGACCGTCTTCGCGTCGGCGTCGGCGGCGAACTTGTCGGCGGCGACGATGTCGACCGGCAGGTGCAGCACGTCGCCGAAGCGCTCGAGCAGGTCCTTGCAGGTGTCGATCATCTCTTCCTGCAGCAGCGAGGTGCCCACCGAAAGGCCCTGTGCGGCAAGGAAGGTGAAGCACATGCCGCCACCGATCACCAGGGTGTCGACCTTGGGGGCCAGCGCCTCGATCACGGCCAGCTTGTCCGAGACCTTGGAGCCGCCGAGCACCACCGCGTACGGGCGGGCCGGGTCCTGGGTCAGCGTGCGCAGCACGTCGACCTCGGCGGCGACCAGGGTGCCCGCGTAGTGCGGCAGCAGCTGGGCGACGTCGTAGACCGAGGCCTGCTTGCGGTGCACCACACCGAAACCGTCGGAGACGAACGCGCCGTCGTCACCGACGAGCTCCACGTACGCGGCGGCCAGCTTGGCCCGCTCGGCGTCGTCCTTGCTGGTCTCGCGCGCGTCGAAGCGCACGTTCTCCAGCAGCAGCACGTCACCGTCGGTCAGGCCTTCCGAGCGCGAGAGCGCGTCGTAACCGACCACGTCACCGGCCAGCTGGACATTGCGGCCCAGCAGCTCGGCCAGCTTCGCGGCCACCGGGGCCAGCGAGAACTTGGCGTCGGGCTCGCCCTTGGGGCGGCCGAGGTGAGCCATGACGACGACCTTGGCGCCCGCCTCGACCAGCGCCGAGATGGTGGGCACCGAGGCGATGATGCGGCCCGGGTCGGTGATCTGGCCGTTGTCGTCGAGGGGGACGTTCAGGTCGGAGCGCACGAGCACGCCCCGACCCTCGACACCCTCGGCCAGGAGATCCTGAAGTGTCTGGACCGTCATCGCGTCAGAGCGACTTGCCGACGAGATCGACCAGGTTCGCGAGGCGGTTGGAGTAGCCCCACTCGTTGTCGTACCACGACACGACCTTGACCTCGTTGCCGATGACCTTGGTCAGCGGGGCGTCGTAGATCGAGGAGTGCGGATCGGTGACGATGTCACTCGACACGATCGGGTCCTCGTTGTACTTCAGGATGCCCTTCATCGGGCCCTCGGCGGCGGCCTTCATCGCGGCGTTGATCTCGTCGATGGTGGCGGCCTTGGTCAGGGTCGCGGTCAGGTCGGTGACCGAGCCCGTCGGGACCGGGACGCGCAGCGCGTAGCCGTCGAGCTTGCCCTGCAGCTCGGGCAGCACCAGGCCGATGGCCTTGGCGGCACCGGTGCCGGTGGGCACGATGTTCAGGGCCGCGGCGCGGGCGCGACGCAGGTCCTTGTGCGGCGCGTCCTGCAGGTTCTGGTCCTGGGTGTACGCGTGGATGGTGGTCATCAGACCCTGCTCGATGCCGAAGGAGTCGTGCAGGACCTTCGCGATCGGGCCGAGGCAGTTCGTGGTGCACGAGGCGTTGGAGATGATGTTCTGGGTGCCGTCGTACTTGTCATCGTTGACGCCCATGACGATGGTGATGTCGTCGCCGGTGGCGGGCGCGGAGATGATGACCTTCTTGGCGCCGGCCGACAGGTGGCCCTTGGCCTTCTCGGCGGCGGTGAAGATACCGGTGGACTCGACGACCACGTCGACGCCCAGGTCGGCCCACGGCAGCGCCGAGGGGCCCTCCTTGATCGCGAGCGCCTTGATCCGCTGCTCGCCGACCACGATGGTGTCACCGTCGACCGACACGTCCTGCGGCAGACGACCCAGGATGGAGTCGTACTTCAGCAGGGTGGCGAGGGTGTTGATGTCGGTGAGGTCGTTGACCGCGACGATCTCGATATCGGTCTTGCCGACAGCCTTCAGCGCCTCCACCGCACGGAAGAAGTTACGTCCGATACGACCGAAGCCGTTGATACCTACCCGGACAGTCACGTTATCGCTCCTCAGCTTTCAAGCGGATTCATTCCGACGCTCACCACAGTAGTAGTCGGCCCAACCCCACCGACACCCACCTGCGGTTTGTGAGTCCCTGGCCCCTGACCTCCAGGAACGCCCAGAGTAAAGGGCAGAGCGGTCATGCATGACCGCTCTGCCCAAAACGTCGGATTCCCCACACGTTCGCCGCGCGCGGCCCCTAGGCGTCGTCGAGGAGCTCGGCGGTGACCGCCGACTCGGTGTCGGGGATGCCCAGATCCTTGGCGCGCCGGTCGGCCATCGACAGCAGCCGCCGGATGCGACCGGCGACAGCGTCTTTCGTCATCGGCGGGTCGGCCAGCTGACCGAGTTCCTCCAGCGAGGCCTGCCGGTGCTCCACGCGCAGCTTGCCCGCCGCGGCCAGATGGTCGGGCACGTCGTCGGCGAGGATCTCCAGCGCGCGCTCCACCCTGGCCGCCGCCGCCACCGCCGCCCGCGCCGACCGGCGCAGGTTGGCGTCGTCGAAGTTGGCCAGCCGGTTGGCGGTGGCCCGCACCTCGCGGCGCATCCGGCGTTCCTCCCAGGTGAGCCTGGTGTCCTGCGCGCCCATCCGGGTGAGCAGCGCGCCGATCGCCTCGCCGTCGCGGACCACGACCCGATCGGTGCCGCGGACCTCGCGCGCCTTGGCGGTGATGCCGAGCCGGCGCGCGGCGCCGACCAGTGCCAGGGCCGCCTCCGGGCCTGGGCAGCTCACCTCGAGCGCGGACGACCGGCCCGGCTCGGTGAGCGAACCGTGCGCGAGAAACGCGCCACGCCAGGCCGCTTCGGCGTCGCCGATACTGCCGCCGACCACCTGCGCGGGCAGCCCACGCACGGGACGCCCGCGCACATCGAGCAACCCGGTCTGGCGGGCCAGCGCCTCGCCCTCCTTGGACACCCGCACGACGTAGCGGGAGGTCTTGCGCAACCCGCCCGCGCCGAGTACGTGCACATCGGAGCCGTATCCGTAGAGCTCGAAGATCTCCCGGCGCAACCGCCGCGCGATGGACCCCATGTCCACCTCGGCCTCGACGATCACCCGGCCTCCGACGATGTGCAGACCACCAGCGAACCGCAACAAGGCCGACAATTCCGCCTTACGCGAGCTGACCTGCGACACCACGAGCCTGCTCAGCTCGTCCTTCACCTCGGCTGTCATCGCCACGAGACGCGCTCCTTTCCCACCGACCCGGAACGCACATCCGATCCCGTGTGCCGTCCCTCGACTCGAAGCCCTGCCAGTTGCGGCCGCGGCTGCTGGATCAGCTGATCCAATGCGGCGGCTAGTTTTCCGGGATGGTGCCGATCCGTTCCCGGCTCGGCGACATCGCAGAACGTTACCCGTGCGCGCAACTGTTCGGCGGCTCTTGCCACATGTTCCCGTTGCCGCCCCTCGGGCACCGACGCCGAGTCGACGAGCACGTCGTCGACCGCGAAATCCGGTGCGTGCTGGGACAATACATGCAGATGACGTTCGGCGGAGAACCCGGCCGTCTCCCCCGGCTCCGCCGCCAGGTTCAACACGAGCACCTTGCGCGCCCTCGTGTGGACGAGCGCTTCGCGCAGGTGTGGCACGAGCACATGCGGAATGACGCTGGTGAACCACGAACCAGGGCCCAGCACAACGACATCCGCGTGCTCGATGGCCGAGGTCGCTTCGGGGCCGGCAGGCGGATCGGACGGAATCAGCCGCACCCGCCGGACCTTACCCGGCGTGGTCGCCACCGCAACCTGGCCGCGCACGCACCGCCCGATCCGCGGATCCGACTCCAGTCCGGAGACCTCCGCCTCGATGTCGAGGGGGATCGGCGACATCGGCAGCACCCGGCCGGTGATCCGCAGCAGCCTGCCGACCTCGTCGAGCGCGGCCACCGGGTCGCCGAGCACATCGGTGAGCCCGGCCAGGATCAGGTTGCCGACCGAGTGACCGGCCAGCGCGCCCGTTCCGCCGAAGCGGTGCTGCACCGTGGTCGCCCACACACCGTCACCGTCCTCGGCGAGTGCGGCCAGCGCCATCCGCAGATCACCGGGCGGCAGCATGCCGAGCTCACCACGCAGGCGGCCGGAGGACCCGCCGTCGTCGGCCACCGTCACGACCGCGGTGATCCGCCTGGTCAGCCTGCGGACCGCGGTCAGGGTCGCGTAGAGCCCGTGTCCGCCGCCCAGCGCGACGACGGCTGGATCGGCCTCCCAGCCACTCATTCGCGCCCCAGATCCCGGTGCACGACGCGGACGACGTCCACCGCCGCGTGCCCGGTATCGGCGCCGATGCGTTCACCCAGCGCCTCGGCGATCGCGACGCTGCGATGTTTGCCGCCGGTGCACCCCACTGCCACCGTCATGTATCGCTTCCCCTCTTGGCGGTATCCGGTCGTGGTCAGGTCGACGAGATGGTGGCAGGTCGACAGGTAGTCCTGCGCGCCCGGCCTCGACAACACGTAGTCGCTGACCACCGATTCCTGGCCCGTGTGCTCCCGCAGCTCGGGAATCCAGTGCGGGTTGGGCAGGAATCGCACATCCAACACCATGTCGGCGTCGAGTGGAACACCGTACTTGAAGCCGAAGGACTGCACGGTCAGTTGGAGTGCGGCGGGCGCGCCAGCGCCGTAGACCTCCTCCAGCTTCCGGTGCAGTTGATGAATGGACAGCTCGGTGGTGTCGATGACGACATCGGCGGCCGCCTTCACCGCGGCCAGCCGGACCCGCTCGGCGGTCAAGCCGGCCGACAGCGTGCCGTCGGGGCTGTCGCTCTGCAGCGGGTGTCTGCGCCTGGCGAAGCCGAAGCGCCGGATCAGCACGTCGTCGGAGGCCTCGAGGAACAGCACTCGCGTGCGGATACCCATGCCGCGCAGCCGCTCGGTGACGCCGGAGAGGTCACCGGTGAAGAACCGGCTGCGCACATCCATGACCAGGGCGAGCCGCCTGATCGGCGGGTCGGCCGCGGCGCCGAGTTCGATCATCCGCCCGATCAGTTCGGGCGGCAGGTTGTCGGTGACGTACCAGCCGAGATCCTCCAATACACGTGCGGCGGTACCGCGGCCCGCACCGGACAGACCGGTAACGATGACCACTTCCACTGGCTGCTGTGTGTCGGAGACCGACCCGGCCTTTCCGGGTACCGCCCCCGCATTGTTGTTCGATTCGACGCGTGTCATGTCCTACCGGATCCGTTTCTGGGTGCCTTTCGATCATCCCGCACCGGTTCGGGTATCGGGCGCAGACACACAACGTACGGCACTCGCAATCTTGCGTCCTGTGATCCGCCCCGCCCCCACTACGGGCTGTTGAGTGCTTCGAGCACCGCCTTCGCCGTGGAGACGCCGATACCGGGCACCGCGGTGATCTCGTCGACGGTCGCGTCCTTGATCCGGGCGACCGAGCCGAAATGGGTGACCAGCGCGGTGCGTCTGGCCTCGCCGAGGCCGCGCACCGAGTCCAGCGCCGACGCCGTCATGCGGCGCGAGCGCTTGCTGCGATGGAAGGTGATGGCGAAGCGGTGCGCCTCGTCGCGCACGCGTTGCAGCAGGTAGAGCGCCTCGCTGTTGCGCGGCATGATCACCGGGTCGGGTTCGCCTGGCACCCATACCTCTTCGAGCCGCTTGGCCAGCCCGATGACGGCGACATCGGTGATGCCGAGTTCGTCGAGCACCTCGGCGGCCGCGGCGACCTGCGGCGCGCCGCCGTCGACCACGTAGAGGTTCGGCGGGTAGGCGAAGCGGCGCGGTCTGCCGGTGGTCGGGTCGACGCCGGGACGCGAGGTCGGCTCGTCGGTCTCGTCGGGTTCGAGTTCGGCGACCTGCTGCCGGTCGCGGGCGAGCCGGGCGAAGCGGCGGCGCGTCACCTCGGCGATGCTGCCGACGTCGTCGGAGCGCCCGTCGCCCGCGGCCTCCTTGATGGCGTAGTGCCGGTAGTCGGATTTGCGGGCCAGGCCGTCCTCGAAGACCACCAGCGAGGCGACCACGTCGGTGCCCTGCACGTGGCTGATGTCGACACACTCGATCCGCAGGGGGGCGCTGTCGAGGTCGAGGAAGTCCTGGATATCTTGCAGCGCTTGCGATCTGGAGGTCAGGTCGCCCGCGCGCTTGAGCTTGTGCTGGGCCAGGGCCTCGCCCGCGTTGCGCTGCACGGTCTCGGCCAGCGCCTTCTTGTCGCCGCGCTGCGGCACCCGCAGCGAGACCGCCGAGCCGCGCAGTTCACTCAGCCACTCCTGGATCTGGACCGCGTCGGCGGGCAGTTCGGGGACCAGCACCTCGCGCGGGACGACGATCACCTCGGCGTCGGCGTTCTGGTCGGCCATGGCGGCCTGCTCGCCGTAGAACTGGGTGAGGAACTGTTCGACCAGGGCGGCGAGTTCGGTGCCGGATTCGGCGACGTCGAGCGCGTCGCCGGACTTGTCGACCACCCAGCCGCGCTGGCCGCGGACCCGGCCGTCGCGGACGTGGAAGATCTGCACGGCCGCTTCCAATTCGTCGGTGGCGAAGGCGATCACGTCGGCGTCGGTACCGGTGCCGAGGACGACGGCCTGCTTCTCGAGCGCGCGGCGCAGGGCCTGTACGTCGTCGCGCAGGCGTGCGGCGGTCTCGAAGTCGAGGTCGTCGGCGGCCTCGTGCATGCGCCGTTCGAGGGCGCGCACCATCTTGTCGGTCTTGCCGGAGAGGAAGTCGCAGAAGTCGTCGACGATCTGGCGGTGCTCGTCGGCGCTGACCCTGCCCACGCACGGCGCCGCGCACTTGTCGATGTAGCCGAGCAGGCAGGGACGCCCGATCTGGTTGTGCCGCTTGAAGACTCCGTTGGAGCAGGTGCGCGCGGGGAACACGCGCAGCAGCAGGTCCAGCGTCTCGCGGATCGCCCACGCGTGCGCGTAGGGCCCGAAGTAGCGCACGCCCTTCTTCCTGGCGCCGCGGTAGACGAACAGGCGCGGGTATTCCTCGTTCAGCGTGACCGCGAGCACCGGGTAGGTCTTGTCGTCGCGGTAGCGGACGTTGAACCGCGGATCGAATTCCTTGATCCAGTTGTATTCGAGCTGCAGCGCCTCGACCTCGGTGGACACCACCGTCCACTCCACGCTCGCGGCGGTGGTCACCATCTGCTTGGTGCGCGGGTGCAGCGAGTACACGTCGGCGAAGTAGGAGTTCAACCGGCTGCGCAGGCTCTTCGCCTTGCCGACATAGACGACCCGCCCGTGCGCGTCCCGGAACTTGTACACACCGGGTTCGACGGGAATGGTGCCCGGCGCCGGCCGGTACGTCGCGGGATCTGCCACCCATCCAGCCTATCGACCCGGTCCGACAAGGCTCACCGGCCCGACCGGACCACCTGGTCCGCCCGTGTACCGTGAATGTCCGGATTCGTTCCGGAAAGGACCACCGTTGACCGACGCCACCGCCGCCCTGTCCACGCCGCTCGACGACCGCTACGCCGACGAGGCGCCGCCGCCCGGCCTGATGCCGGGCACGGTCCGTGGCGCCCGGCTGATCGCGCTGGTCGCGACCCTGGTCGGGATGGTGCTGATCGTGCTCACGGTCGCGCTCGGGACGGACGGTTCGCTCGGCACGCTCGTCGCGGGCTATCTTCCCAGCCTCGCGCTGGCGCCGCTGTCGCTGCTGTTCGGTCGCGGCGGCGACCGGGTCAGGCAGGCGGCGGTCGCGCTGGCCGGGCTGGCCGCGCTGGTCTCGAGCACCGGCATCCTCACGGGCCTGCCGCCCGGCGCGGTCGGCATCGTCGCCAACGGCGCCATCCTCGCGCTGCTGCTGCGGCCCTCGGCCAAGGCCTGGTTCACCCGCGAGCGCTGACCGAACCCCCGGACCGGCCCACGCGAGGGAGGGTCAGCTGGGCACGACGATCCCGTGGGCGGCCAGGGCGTCGATGAGGGCGCGCGGCCGATCGGCGGTGGGCAGGGCCTCGACGAGGGCGAATCGGGCGCCGAGCAGCGTCGCGCCACCGTCGGCCTCGGCGCTGTCACCGATCATCAGGACGCGCTCGGGCGCGACGCCGAGCCGGTCGATGGCGTCACGGAAGATCTCGGCGCTCGGCTTGATCGCGCCGACCTCGAAGGACAGCGTCATCGCGCCGATCAGCTCGGTCCACCCGTGCCGGGCGAAGGCGGGGCGGATGTCGAAGGCGATATTGCTGACGACGCCGATCGGAATACCATGGGCGGACAGGGATTCCAGGACCGTACCGGTGTCGGGGTACGGGGTCCAGGCGAGAGGATCGATCAGGCGTTCGTAGAGGCGACCCGCCTGGTGGTCGGGCACGCCGGAGCCGCGCAGCACCTCGAGGTACGCGTGCCGGTGCAGCGCCGGGTCGAGGTCGCGGTGGTCCCACGCGTGCTGGCCCGCGGCGTCGAAGGTCATGAACTGTTCCACCGGGGCCGTCATGCGCCGCAGCACTTCGGCTTTCGCGGCGACGTCGAACGGAGTGCCGTCGTCGCCGATCAGCTCGTCGGCCCAGGTCCGGTCGTCCTCGAGCCGGAAGACTGTGCCTGAGAAGTCGAACAGCACCGCGTCGATGTCCATGTCGCCAGGGTAGCGACCGCGGCGCCGGTGACCTGGCGGAAATCGGTTCGGCAACCGAACATTCGCGCCGCCGTCACCGCCGCGCCGCCCGCACGGTGGCGAGAAAAGGACGGCCGGGCGGGCCGGGCGGGGTTACGCTGCCATGATGACGCCAAGGCGACAGACGTGGATCGGGGCCGCGGCGGCCGGTTTGCTCACCATGGGACTGCTGACGGGCTGCTCGTCCGACGACACCGCGGTCGCCGAATGCACGAGCACGCCGAACGGCACCCCCGTCTCGGCCGCACCCGCGACCGGTGCCCCGACCTCGCAGAACCTCAGCACCAATCCGGAGATCGCGTCGGGCTACCGCTCGGGCATGACCGCGGTGCGCACCCGCACCTACGCCGTCTCCACCGCCAACCCGCTGGCCACCGAGGCCGCCTGCCGGGTGCTGCGCGAGGGCGGCACCGCGACCGACGCGCTCGTCACCGCGCAGGCCGTGCTCGGGCTCGTCGAGCCGCAGGCCTCCGGGATCGGCGGCGGCGCGTTCCTGGTGCACTACGACGCGAAGTCGCGCACCGTCGAGGCCTACGACGGCCGCGAGACCGCGCCCGCCGCGGCCACCGAGAACTACCTGCGCTGGGTCAGCGACACCGAACGCACCGAACCGGCACCGAACACCCGTGCCAGCGGCCGCTCGATCGGCGTGCCCGGGGTACTGCGGATGCTCGAGCTGGCTCACCGCGAGCACGGGATGACCGCGTGGAAGGAACTGTTCGACCCGGCGATCGGCCTGGCCGACGCCGGTTTCGAGATCAGCCCGCGCCTGGCCGGGCAGATCGCCGAGTCCGCGAAGGACCTCGCGGCCGACGAGGGCGCGCGCGGCTACTTCCTCGAAGCCGACGGCGCGCCGAAGAAGGCGGGCACCGTACTGACCAACCCCGCGCTGTCGAAGACCCTGTCCGCCGTGGCCACCGACGGCGCGCAGGCGCTCTACACCGGCGCGATCGCGCAGGACATCGTCGAGGCCGCGGGCAGCACCGCGGGTGGCCGCACGCCGAGCCAGTTGACCACCACCGACCTGGCGAACTACCAGGCGGTCAAGCGCACCGCGTTGTGCACCGGCTACCGCAAGTACGAGCTGTGCGGCATGCCCGCCCCGTCCTCGGGCGGCACCACGGTCGCCGCGACGCTGGGCATCCTGGCCAACTTCGACCTCGCCGCGCTGCGTCCGCAGGACCTCGACGCCAACGGCGGGCGCCCCGACGCGCAGGCGGTCCACCTGATCTCCGAGGCCGAGCGCCTCGCCTACGCCGACCGCAACAAGTACGTCGCCGACCCGGATTTCGTTCCGCTGCCCGGCAATTCGGCCCTGTCGCTGGTCCATCCGCAGTACCTGAAGCAGCGCTCCACGCTGATCGACCCGCAGCGCAGCATGGGCACCGCCAAGCCCGGCGATCTCGGTCCGGTCCCGCTGGGCAACGGCCCGCAGCCGCCCGAGCACGGCACCAGCCACATCTCCGTGGTCGACAAGTACGGCAACGCCGCGGCGATGACGACCACGGTCGAGTCGGCGTTCGGGTCGTTCCACTTCGTCGACGGGTTCGTGCTGAACAACCAGCTCACCGACTTCGCGAGCGACCCGCTGGATCCGGACGGTACGCCCGTGGCCAACCGCCTGCAGCCCGGCAAGCGTCCCCGCAGTTCCATGGCACCGACGCTGGTCTTCGATCGGAACGACGCGGGCGATCGCGGCGACCTGGCCCTCGTCACGGGTTCGCCCGGCGGCTCGGTGATCATCCAGTTCGTGGTGAAGACCCTGGTCAATGTCCTCGACTGGGGCGTCGATCCGCAGCAGGCGGTCTCCGGTGTCGCCTTCGGCGCAGGCAATACGCCGGTCACCGGGATCGGCGGCGAGCATCCCGCGATCGACGCCACCGACAACGGCGATCACGATCCCCTCGTGCAGCGGCTCCGCGCCATGGGTCACCAGGTGTCGGTGGCCCCGCAGACCAGCGGCCTGAGCGCCCTGCAACGTGACGGCGCGGACGGCTGGACCGGCGGTGCCGACCCCCGGCGCGAAGGCGCGGTCCTCGGCGACACCCGCTAGCCGGTCAGCCCCATCGGGTACAGCGCGACCTCACCCAGCCGCGTCGGAACGGCGACCTCGAATCCGAACCGCTGGTAGAAGGGCACGTTGGACTCGCGCGTCGCCACCAGGAAGGCGGGTCCGGCCGCGGTGGACAGCCGCTGCCGGATGAGCCGCGCCGCGTGGCCGCGGCCCTGCCGGTCCGGGCGGGTGCCGATCGTCGCGAGGTACAGGTGCGGCTCGGGCGGGCGGATGCCATCGATCGTACGAGTCGCCGACAGCGCCCTCGGCAGACTCCGTCCGAGGGCCCGCACGAGCGTGATCCGATGGGCCAGGCCGGATTCGACACCGGGTAGCTCCCACATGGCGACCGCCGCGATCGTGCCGTCGTCCTCGATCGCCAGGTCGACCGCGCCGTGCCGGGCACGGGAGGCGATCCGGGAGCGCCAGAACAGCGGCAGCGCCTGTCGGCGTCTGGCCGGATCGGGCCACAGATGGACCATCAACGGGTCCTCTGCGAAGGCAGCGGCCAAGACCTGCTCGGGCGTCATGCCCGCGAGGGTACCGGGGTGGTCAGTCCTCGGTGGGGGCGTAGCGGGCGCCGAGTTCGCGGAGCCGTTCGATGGCGTCGGCGGCGTGCGCCTTGTCGTTGGAGCGGATCGCCAGCATCGGGACGTAGTCGTCGTCGGCCAGTTCGAGCCGGGCCCAGGACTTGCGGTCGGGGAACGAGGCGCCACGGATGTAGGCCCACGGGTACTCGTGGTCGCCGAGGATATTGCGCACCGCGACACCGCGTGCGCCCGCGCGCACCCGGGGCCGGGTCAGCAGCAGGACCGCGCCCGCGCCGATCACGCCGATCAGGATCATCGCGACCTGGTCGGCGGTCCGGAAGTTCACGCCCGTCGAGCCGGTGCGCAGCAGGATCCCACCCGCGGTGAAGAAGACCAGGATGACGATCGCGACCACGACGGCGGTGCGGACGGCACGCTTGGGCCGCACCTCCAGCTCCCAGTCCGCACCGGGTTCGGGAGCACCGGCACCGCGTCGCCAGGTCCGCACCACCGGCACGGTCACGCCGATCGCAAAGCGCGCAGGGTGAGCGCGGCGTCCAGGGCGGCGGCGCAGGCCTGCTCGCCCTTGTTCTCGGCCGAACCGGGCAGCCCGGCCCGATCGCGCGCCTGCTCCTCGTCGTTGGTGGTGAGCACACCGTTGGTGACCGGGGTGGCCGCGTCGAGCGACACCCGGGTGAGACCGGCGGTCACCGCGTCACACACGTACTCGAAATGCGGTGTGCCGCCACGGATCACGACACCGAGCGCCACAACGGCGTCGTGCGTGCGGGCCAGCTCCTGCGCGACCACCGGCAGTTCCATCGCCCCGGCGCAGCGCACCACGGTGACGTGCTCGACGCCGGCTTCCTTCGCGACCCGTTCCGCGTTGGCGACCAGGGTGTCGCAGATCTCGGTGTGCCAGCGCGAGGCGACGATGCCGAGTCGGACGTCTGTGGCCTGTGCCAGCGCGAAGGACGGGACACCCGTGCCGCTCATCGTTGCTACCTTTCGGAAGTGGTGGTCACTGCGCGGTCTCGCCGAGGTCCAGATCGTCGAGGCCGACCAGGTCGTGCCCCATCCGGTCCCGCTTGGTGCGCAGGTAGTGCAGGTTCTCGGCGTTGGCGCGCAACGGCATCGGCACCCGCTCGGTGATCCGCAGGCCGTAGCCGTCCAGCCCGACCCGCTTGGCCGGGTTGTTGGTGAGCAGCCGCATCGACCGGATGCCCAGGTCGACCAGGATCTGCGCGCCGGTGCCGTAGTCGCGGGCGTCGGCGGGCAGGCCGAGATCGAGATTGGCGTCGACGGTGTCGCGGCCGGTGTCCTGCAGCTGGTAGGCCTGCAGCTTGTGCATCAGCCCGATGCCCCGGCCCTCGTGCCCGCGCATGTACAGCACGACACCGCGGCCCTCCTGGTCCACCATCTCGAGCGCGGCGTCCAGCTGCGGACCGCAGTCGCAGCGCAGCGAGCCGAAGACGTCGCCGGTGAGGCATTCGGAGTGCACGCGCACCAGCACGTCCTCACCGTCGCCGATGTCGCCGCGGACCAGCGCGACGTGTTCGGCCTCGTCGAAGATGCTCTGGTAGCCGACCGCTTTGAAGTCGCCGTGCGCGGTCGGGATGCGCGCCTCGGCCACCCGCACGACATGCTTCTCGTGCTTGCGCCGCCAGGCGATCATGTCGGCGATCGAGATCATCGCCAGGTCGTGCTCGTCGGCGAAGACGCGCAGCTCGTCGGTGCGGGCCATGTGGCCGTCGTCCTTCTGGCTGACGATCTCGCAGATCACGCCCGCCGGGCGCAGCCCCGCCATCCTGGCCAGGTCGACCGCGGCCTCGGTGTGGCCGGGGCGGCGCAGCACGCCGCCGTCCTTGGCGCGCAACGGCACCACGTGGCCGGGCCTGGTGAAGTCGTCGGCCTTGGCCTGGGCGCTGGCCAGCAGGCGCATGGTCACCGCGCGGTCCGCGCCGGAGATGCCGGTGGTGATGCCCTCGCGGGCGTCGACCGAGACGGTGTAGGCGGTGCCGTGCTTGTCCTGGTTCATCGCGTAGGCGGGCGGCAGGCCGAGCCGGTCGCAGTCGTCGCCGGTCAGCGGCACGCAGATGTAGCCGGAGGTGTAGCGGATCATGAACGCGACCAGCTCCGGGGTGGCCTTCTCGGCCGCGAAGATGAGATCGCCCTCGTTCTCCCGGTCCTCGTCGTCGACGACGACGACAGCCTTACCGGCCGCGATATCGGCGACCGCGCGCTCGATGCTGTCCAACCTGGTCACGTCTGCTTGCTCCGTATTCTTGGCGGCTGACGCCGCGGGTTGCCGGGGATGGCATTGGCTACCACATTACGGCCTGCGATCGGGGGTTCCGGCGACCGCATCCCGTCTGCTGGGTCACCCGCGCTGGGCGAGTCGCTCCACGTACTTGGCGATCACGTCGACCTCGAGATTCACCGTGGTGCCGACGGGCGCGGTGCCGAGGACGGTCAGCGCGAGGGTGGTCGGGATCAGCGAGACCTCGAACCAGTCCGTGGTGCCGTCGGCGGCGGGTTCGGTGTCGCGACCGAGACCGGAGACGGTGAGCGAGACGCCGTCGACGGTGATGGAGCCCTTCTCCACCACGTACCGCGCGATCGCGTCCGGCAGGGAGATCCGCACGACCTCCCAGTTCTCCGACGGCGTGCGGGCGAGCACGGTGCCGGTGCCGTCGACGTGGCCCTGCACGAGGTGACCGCCCAGGCGGCTGTCGAGCGCGGCCGCGCGCTCGAGGTTGACCCGGGAGCCGACGACCAGCGCGCCGATGCTCGACCGGTTCAGCGTCTCGGCCATCACGTCCACGGTGAAACTGTCGCCGTCGACGACGTCGACCACGGTGAGGCAGACGCCGTTGACGGCGATCGAATCACCGTGCCCGGCATCGGAAGTCACCAGCTTGCCGCGGATCGTCAGCCGGGCGGCGTCGGCCAGCTGTTCGGTGGCGACGATCTCGCCCAGCTCTTCGACGATCCCTGTGAACATGCCTGACTCCCTTGTCGCTTCCAGTACCCCGATGGGCCCAACAGCGGGTGCGCGGCCGCTATTCCCGGCGGTACCCGTCCGCCGCACAGCCTAGTGGCGGGCACTGTGCGGACCCTCGACTCGGGGGTCGGATCCGACCGCGAGCACGATCGTCGCGACGAAAAGAGCGACGCGTCATCGATTCGGCGGCGAAAGCGGTCGGCACGACCGAACACCGCCGTTAATCATTCCGGCGGTAATCGTTCAATCGAATTTTCGGAGAACCGGTCGCGGCAATTCCGCCGACGGCCCTACCATTGCTTTACCCAGGAATGCCGAACTCGCAAACACGATGATTCGAATGCTTGCGCCGATCCCGCCATTGACGCAATATTGTTATGTCGCCGATTCCCGCCGTTCAACTGGTGACACGGCGGTTCGACGGCGCATCCGACCCGCGGCGATGCCGCCACGGGGAGTTCGACCCAGGGCTAGTCCACCACTCCAGGAAGACAGACAACTGTGGGTCACAACAAGTTCGCTACGTGTGGGGGTGCCGCGTGAGCACATTATTGGATTCCGCGCTGGAAATTCGTTGCGTCCGTTATCGGCGGGAACTACACCTGCCCGCGACGATCGAGCCGGACTCGCGCCGCATCTGTTGCAGATCGGCGCACACTACGGCGCGGTCACCATGCCGGGTGATCTGGGTGAGCGGGTGCAGGCCCGATTGCGCGAAGCCGCGATCGCGGGCCCGGTCGTCGCGCACCCGAGGGCCAGGCGCTGGACCTTCCTCACCGGACCGTGCCGCGCCGACACCCTCACCACCACCGCCTCGGCCGAGCTGTTCCGGCTCTACACGACGGTCGCGTGCCACGGCAGCCAGATCGTGCTGCCCTCCCCCGACGACGAGCGCACCGGATACCGCACCTGGGTGCAGGCGCCGGAGGCGGCCGACAACCGACCGCCGGTGCACGCCGTGATCGAGGCGGCGCGGGCGCTGGGCACCCGCAAACTCCGCTCCCTGTAACCGAATTCGTCGTTTACGGCTGCCAGACGGCAGTCGCCATGCTGCGCAGCGTCTGCACGGCGGCACCGGGATCGGCGGTGTTGTAGACCGCCGATCCCGCGACGAAACAGTCGATGCCCGCCGCGGCGGCCTGCTCGATGGTGTCGGTGTTGATGCCGCCGTCGATCTCCACGACGAGCCGCAATTCGCCCGCGTCGACCAGATTGCGCACGATCCGCGCCTTCTCCAGCACCTCGGGAATGAACGACTGGCCGCCGAAACCGGGCTCGACGCTCATCACCAGCAGGGTGTCGAATTCGCGCAGGATCTCGAGGTAGGGCTCGATCGGCGTCTTCGGCTTCACCGACAGGCCTGCCTTGCCGCCCGCGGCGCGGATGTCGCGGGCCACCGCGATCGGATCGTCGGTCGCCTCGGCGTGGAAGGTGACGTTGTAGGCGCCGGCCTCGGCGTAGCCCGGGGCCCAGCGGCCCGGGTCGTCGATCATCAGATGGCAGTCGAACGGGATGTCGGTGGCCTTCAGCAGGCTCTGCACCACGGGCAGACCCAGTGTGAGGTTCGGCACGAAGTGGCCGTCCATGACATCGACGTGGAGCCAGTCGCATCCTTCGACGGCGGCCGCCTCAGCGGCCAGGTTCGCGAAGTCCGCGGACAGGATGGACGGGGCGATCATCGGCTTCGCCGGGCGGGAGAACGTCGGTGTGGACACAGCGCGCAAGTGTAGCGACCAAATGGTGATTGCCCCGGGGGGATGTGGGTAGCCTGC
>NZ_JARWOJ010000401.1 GCF_029868625.1 Nocardia neocaledoniensis
GCGCTGCGGCTGGCTCACCGCCATCACGCGCTGGGAAGTCCAATACGCTTCAGAAACACCATGACCGACGGGCCCGCCGGGTGACGGGAACGGCGCGCGGCCGCGCGCCCGTGGTGACCGATGCCGATATCCGGCGGGTCACCAGGGCGCTGCTGACCGAGCAGGGGCCGGAAGCCGTCACCCTGCGGGCCATCGCCCGCGAGCTCGGTGTCACGGCGCCGGCCCTCTACCGGCACTACGCGTCCCGCGACGAGCTGATCGAGCGGATGCGGGTGGAGTTCTGCGCCGACCTGGCCGATTACCTCTCGACCGAGATCGCACCGCTGCCCGACGACGGCGCGGTGCAGTTCCTCGCCATCTGCCGCGGGTTCCGGCGCTGGGCGCTGGCGAATCCCCGGGCGTTCACCCTGGTCTTCGCCTCCCCGGCGTCGGGGCGGCCGATGATCGGCCGCTTCGACGAACCGTTCGGCCGGATCTTCCTCGCCGCCGCGGGCAGGCTGCTGGCGAATTTCGAGATCGCCACCCCGCCGGGCGACACCATCCCGCCCGCGCTGCGCGATGACCTCGTCGGCTTCCAGACCGAACTGCTCGCCATGCTGTCGGAGTCGGGCCAGAAGTTCCCCGCCGAGAAGCTCGACCTCGGTGTCACGTACCTGATGGTGCAGATCTGGGCCCGGCTGTTCGGGCACGTCACGCTCGAGGTGTTCGGCAACTATCCGATTCCACTGGCGGAGCCGGAGGTCATGTTCGACGCGATGCTGGCCGAACTGGCGAGGACCACCGGTTTCGCACCCTGAGCCATGTCCTCGCCTCGACGAAACCCCCTGTGGTGGGCCAAGATCGAGACGACACCGACAGGGACGGGAAGTGACAAGCGATGGAGCGCGAGCAGTTCGTGCGGACCGTGCTGGCGAGCGTGCGGGACAGCGGCATCGACGACGCCGAGTACGCCGACGACGAGTTCAGTGTGCGCCTCGGCACCGGCCGGGTGATCTTCCTCGGCAACATCTTCCGCGAGTGCGAGCACCTCGACGCGGCGCAGAGCCAGGACCGCATCGATGCCTTCGTCGCCGCAATGACCAGCTCCGAGGAGGTGCCAGGCGACTGGGCCTCGGTGCGTCCGCTGTTGCGCTCGGTGCTG
Organism: Nocardia neocaledoniensis; assembly: GCF_029868625.1. Classification (GTDB taxonomy): domain Bacteria; phylum Actinomycetota; class Actinomycetes; order Mycobacteriales; family Mycobacteriaceae; genus Nocardia; species Nocardia neocaledoniensis_A. Next base: position 1,142 of record NZ_JARWOJ010000401.1, read on the forward strand.
CGGCCGGTGACCCTCGGGCAGGACGGGCCGCGCCCGCTGCACCGCGCCGCGTTCCCGTTCGTCGACGAGGTGGTCGTGGTCGATCTGCCGCGCACCAGGTCCTTCGTGTCGGTGACGCAGCCCGCGGAGTGGGGCGTCAGCGCGGATCAGGTGTTCGCGGAGGCCAGGAACAATCTCGCGGCGCTGGCGCAGCCGGGCTCGCCGGAGAACCTGCAGGTCCTGCGCTTCCTCGACGCCGGTGACTCCTACGCCGCCTCGTGGTTGCTGGTGCCCGGCTGGCTGGCCGGGTACGCGGGCGGGCGGTTCCGGCCGGTCGCCTTCATCGCCGAGAACGACTCGCTGCTCGTGGTTCCCGACGATCCCGAGCTGCTCGGCGAGGTGTTCGAGATGGTCGAGCAGCAGTACCGCGACGCCGCGCGGCCGATCTCGCCGCAGGGCTACACGGTGAACGCCGACGGCGCCGTCGTGCCGTTCGACGAGGCGGGCGAGCACCCGTCGATGCCGCTGGCCCTGCGGGCGCGCGCCGGGCTCGCCGCCACCGAGTACAGCATCCAGACCGAGTACCTGAACAACACCTTCGAGGAGTACCTGGAACTGCCCGACCTGGACATCGACCCCGCCTACGCCGCCTCGGTGAACTACGAGGAGTCCACCGACGGCGCGTTCACCTCGGCGGTGTGGGGCGAGGGCGTCGAGTACCTGCTCCCGGAGACCGACGTCGTCCGATTCCTGCGCCGCGACGAGGCCGGCGAGGTCGAACTGGTGTGCACCGTCCCCTTCCCCACCGTCGTCGAGGTACTCGGCCTCACCCCACTCCCCACCATCGAACCCACCCGCTTCGAAGCCCGCACCTGGCCCGACCCCGAAGCCATGACCCGTCTCACCGCCGCCGACCTCGAGCGCTAGTCCAACGGTGGTGCGGCGGACCAGGATTCGCCTGCTATGACGAGGTGGTCGAGGTAGCGCAGGCCGACGGTGGTGGCCGCGTTGCTGAGCAGGGCGCTGGCCCTGCGGTCGTCGGTGCTCGGGGTGGGGTCGCCGGAGGGGTGGTTGTGGATGACGGCGAAGGCGCGGCCGTCGTGGCGCAGCACGGTGTTGAGTACCTCGCGGACGGGGACGGCGACGGTGTCGATCGCGCCCTCGGCGACGAACGCGCGGTGCCGCAGGCGGTTCTGCGTGTCGCAGATGAGCACGAGCAGACGTTCGACCCTGGCTCCGGCGAACAGCGGCACCGCGACGCGGGCGATATCGGCGGGCGTGGACAGCTGGGGTACCGATTCGGTGGTGCGGGAGCGGGTGCCGAGATGGAACGCGGCGATCACCGTGGCCGCCTTGGCTGGGCCGATGCCCGCTCTGCGAGCCAGTTCCTCCGGGCGCGCGGCGGCGAGTTCGGCCAGTCCGCCGTATTCGCCGAGCAATTGGGCAGCCAGCTCCAGCGCGGAGAGCCCACGTGTGCCCTGGCCGAGCAACAGCGCGAGCAGCTCGCCGTCGCTGAGCGCGTGCGGGCCGAGGAGCAACAGGCGCTCACGCGGGCGCTGCGCCGCCGGCAAGTGCGCGATCGGTACCGACATCGTTCCCCCCTGCGGATCGGTGACGAGCACGATGCTCCCAGTGGGTACCGACAGATTCGCGCGTGAGCTATCGCTCGGCCACCGGTTCGCCGTCGAGTGCGAGCTCGGAATCGGCATCCGTCCTGGTGCTGAAGATTGAATCAGCCATCAAACGCTCCAGATTGCGAAGCTGGCGCTCGTGGACGACGATGCGGCGCAGCGCCTCGTTGACGGTCGCGTTGCTGTCGGCTGTGCCCATGATGTCGGCCGCCGCGGCAAGCAGGTGCTGATCGAGATCAATCCGCAGGGATCGCAATCGTCCTCCTTCGTCTGATCGCAATCTTGCGTTATGCGCCGCGGACATGTCGGTCTATTCACCGTCTCGTTACCGGGCAGCACCGTTCGCAAACACGCACATCGCCGGTTTCCGGCCGGTCGTCGCGGCCGTCAGCAAGCGCACAGAAAACCCTGATGATCGTCGGAATCGCGGCGAGAGCCCGGCCGAAACTGCGCAGTTTGCACAGTTGTGCGCGTCGTTGTTGTCGAAGTGCCGGTCCGGTGCTTGCCTTGAGTCATGTTCACCGAGGCGCAGCTGTATTCTCCGGTGACGCGCGAGCATGACGGCGATGTCACCGTTCATCTGAGCGCCGACCATCCTGGCGTGAACGATCCGGATTACCGTGCGAGGCGCAACGCTATCGCCGCGATGGCGCTCGATTACTCAAAGGGCAGCCCGCTCCCGCACGTGGCCTACACCGAGGAAGAGCAGCGGGTGTGGCGGATCGCCTCGGCCGAGCTGGCTCGCAAGCACGAGATCTACGCATGTGCCGAGGTGCGCGATTCGGCGGCCGCGCTGGCCCTGCCGCGCGATCACATCCCGCAGCTCGACGAGGTCTCGGCCCTGCTCGCGCCGCTGACCGGATTCAGCTATGTCCCCGCGGCCGGGCTGGTTCCGCTGCGCGAATTCTTCGGCTCCTTCGCCGAGCGCACCTTCCACTCGACGCAGTACATCCGCCATCACTCGGCGCCGCTGTACACCCCCGAACCCGATGCCATCCACGAGATCATCGGCCACGCCAATCAGATCGCGAGCCCGCGTTTCGCCGCACTGTACGAGACGGTCGGCAACGCGGTCGGCCGCTTGGAGACCGAGACCGCGCTGAAATTCCTCGCCGATGTCTTCTGGTTCTCCCTCGAATTCGGTGTCGTGCGCGAGGCCGGTGAGATCCGTTGCTACGGAGCCGGATTGCTTTCCTCCTACGGCGAGATCGACGAATTCCGGCACGCCCGGCTACGCCCGCTGAATGTCGCCGAGATGGGCACCATCGCCTACGACATCACCCACTACCAGCCGGTGTTGTTCTGCGCCGAATCCGTGGACCAGATCGTCGACGTGCTCGGCGAATTCTTCGCGACCATGGACGACGACACCCCGGCGCGACTGCACCCGGTGGCCTAGCAACCTTCTAAATCGTTGCCACAGAACGAAGTTCATCATTTCGCGCCGTCTCACCTACTGAGATCTGGCCGAGCGCGGACCACGGGCGACTGTTAGTTTCGTCCGGTTGTTCGAGCTTTGCGAAAGGGTCGGTAGACCGAAAATGACTGTGGACGAGACGGATACGCAGAACACCGAACCAGCGGCACCACTGTGGCTGCAGGGCCGCGAGGCGGTCATCGCCGCGGCCGCGCCGGAGGAATGGCGCGACGGCGCGCCGGACTACCACCTCAGCCACGTGGTCATCCCGCGCGAGCGCAGCACCGAGCACGCGCCCGGCTCGCTGGAGGCGATCGTCGAGGACCTGGTGAAGGTCTTCGAGATGGAGGTCTCGCACAAGGGCGACCCTGCCACCTGGCTTTCGGTGGTCGCCGAGCAGTACCGAGGGCGGGTCAACGGCGGTGAGTGGCAGGACGCCGAGGAATTCGCGCGGATCGGCAGCTACAACATCCTGATCGGTGACAACCCGTTCTACGACGCGGCGAACGAGACCTTCGAGTCCTCGCACAAGGTGTTCCACACCGCGTTCCCCGGCGGCTTCTTCTGGGAGGTCGTCGAGGTGCTCGCCGGTCCGCCCGCGGTGACCTTCCGGTGGCGGCACTGGGGCAAGTACGAGGGCGAGTACAAGGGCCACCAGCCCACCGGCGAGCAGATCGAGATGTTCGGCATCACCATCGCCCGCGTGAGCGAGGATCTGCGCATCCTCGAACTGGAACACTTCTACGACAACAACAAGCTGCTCGGCCCGCTGGCGCACGGCTGCCCGGTGCCGCACGGCAAGCCGGAGTGATCAATCCCGATCGTCGAACGGCAGGCCTGCCTGCAGGAATGTCAGAGCGTCGCTGACGTTGGTGACGTTCATCGGGGTGGCGGGCGCGATGGCGAGCATGGAGCCGATCATCGCGCCCGCGGCCACCCGCACTTCGAAATCGTCCGCGGGCCTCCCCGTGTAGTCGGCCAGCATCTGGGCGGCGAGTTCGATACTGCGCAGAAATTCCAGCCCGATCGCCGAGCGTAGTTCCGGCACGTGGAACAGCAGGGCCTGTCGTTCCTGCTCGAAGGCGAGTTCGGCGGGCGACATCCGCCCGAACACCGCGGCGGTCGCGGTGCGGATGGCGGTGATCGGATTCATGCCGCGTGGGAGCGTGGCCAGCTCCTCGATCATCACCGGGTCCTGGTCGTCGGCGATGACCAGCTGCTCCTTGGTCGGGAAGTAGCGGAAGAAGGTACTCGGGGACACCTCGGCCGCCGCCGCGATCTGCTCCACCGTGGTCTCGGTGTAGCCCTGCTCCCGAAACAGCCGGAACGCCTCGACCCTGATGGTTCGGCGGGTCCGCTCCTTCTTCCGCTCACGCAGCGACATCTCAACCGACATGCATCGATTCTGCCGCATCCGGTCGCCGCGCCGGGGCTGCCTGCCGCAGCATCAGCCCCGTGGCGAGCGCGGCGACCAGACACAGCGCCGCGCACACACCGAGCATGGTGTCCATGCCGAAGACGAAGGCATGCCGCACCTGCGCCAGCATCGCCGGATCACCCGTCGCCCGCGCCACGCCGACACCGGCGTTCACTCCGTCCGAGATCGGCGCCCGATCCAGCTCGCCGAGATCGGCACGGTAGGCGGTGGACAGCACGGTGCCGAGCACCGCGACGCCGATGGTGCCACCCGCCTGCCGAAGCGCTTGCAACAGCGCCGAACCCGATCCGGATCGCTCGGCGGTCAGCTCGCCCATCGCCATCCCGATCGCGGCGGGCATGACCACGCCCAGTCCGGCGCCGAACACCGTCGTCCACAGCGCGGTGAGCCCGTAGCCGCTGTCGACGCGGGTGAACGCGCCCAAACCGACGCCGGCCGCCACGACGAGCAGCCCGACGGTGACCACTGTCCGCGCGCCGAGGCGGGGCAGCAGCGGGTCGACCAGCCTGCTGCCGACGACGAGTCCGCCGATCAGCGGCAGCAGCCGCACGCCGCTACCCAGCGCGTCGACGCCGAGCACGGCCTGGAAGTACTGCGGCACGGTGAAGAACAAGCCGAACATCGCGAAGCTGACCCCGATGGCGATCGCGGTGCCCCACCGGAATCCCGGCGCGGCGAACAGCGTGACATCGATCAGCGGGTGGGCGCTGCGGCGCTGCCACCAGAGCAGCACGACCAGCAGCCCGACCCCGGCGCCGACGGCGAGCCAGGCGAGCGGGTCGCCCCAGCCGCGTTCGCCGATCCGGATGAAACCGTAGGTCAGCCCGAGCATGCCGCCCGCCGAGAGCAGCGCACCGAGCAGGTCCACCCGAAAGTCGTTGTCGCTGCGTGATTCCGGCACCAGCGTGGCCACCGCGAGCGCACCGACGACCACCAGTGGCACGTTGATCAGGAACACCGATCCCCACCAGAAGTGCTGCAGCAGCCAGCCGCCGAGGATGGGGCCGAGCGGCAGGCCGATGGCGGTCGAGGTGACCCAGATGGTGAGCGCGCGTTGCCGCTCGGCGGGGTCGGTGAACAGCACCGGCAGTACCGACATCGACAGCGGCATCAGCGCCGCCGCCGCGATGCCGAGCAGCACCCGCGCGGCGATCAGCTGACCGGCCGAGCCGGCGAAGGCGCAGGCCACCGAGGCGACACCGAACAGCAGGAGCGCGGCGAGCAGCACCTTCTTGCGCCCGTAGCGGTCGCCGAGCGCGCCCGCGGGCAGCATCAGCGCCGCGAGGGCCAGGGTGTACGCGCTGCTGAACCATTGCAGCGCAGCGGTATTCGCGTCGAGGTCGACCGCGAGGGTCGGGATCGCGACCGTGAGCACGGTGACGTCGAGTCCGATCGTGAGCATCGCCAGGGCCAGTGCGCCGAGCGCGAGCCAGCGGCGCGTGGATTCCGTCCGCATATCTCCTCCAAATGAAAGTTACCGTCATTTGCTAGTAACCCTCATTTGAGTCTTCATGTCAATAGTTGGACCCGGCCGCCGCGCTCCGGCTGCGGCGGCTCGCTAGGCTCTGAGCCGATGAAGCTCCGCGAACACGGCGTGCGCGCCGCCTGTACATTCGGCGCCGCCGCCATCGCGGCCGCTCTGACCGCCGCTCCCGCTCTCGCCGCCCCGACGAGCACACCGCCGAGCGGCTCCAGCACGACGACGCCGCCGTTCACCACCCCGAACACCGACAACTGCGCCCAGCGCACGCAACCGCCGCCGCCGATCGACACCTCCGAGGTCCCCGCCCCCGGCGAGCCGACCCCGAGCGCACTGCCGGTGCCATCCCCCGCCATCGGCGGCGACCGGATGAGCGAATGCGGCGTCGTCCTGCCCACGGGCGCGCCGCCGCTGCCCGCCGACATCTCCGCGACCTCCTGGCTGGTCGCCGACCTCGACACCGGACGCGTGCTCGCCGCCAAGGACCCGCACGGGCGCTACCGGCCCGCCAGCACCATCAAGGTCGCCCTGGCCATCGTCGCGCTGCGCACCCTCGACCTGGACACCGTCGTCACCGGAACCCAGGCCGACGCCGATGTCGACGGCACCAGGGTCGGGATCGGGCCCGGCGGCCGCTACACCAACCGCCAGCTCATGCAGGCACTGATCATGTGCTCGGGCAATGACGCCGCGCACGCCATCGCCACCCAGCTCGGCGGCGACAAGGCGGCGGTGGCGAAGATGAACGATCTCGCGAAGTCGTTGCGCGCCATGGACACGCGCGCGGCGACACCCTCCGGCCTGGACGGGCCGGGCATGAGCACCTCGGCCTACGACCTGTCGGTGCTGTTCCGCGAGGCGATGACCATCCCGCTGTTCGCCGAGCTGCTCCACACCGAACAGGTCGATTTCCCCGGCTACCCGGCCGACCCGAAGATCCCCGGCGACGAGGACCACCCCGGCTTCCCCATCGCCAACGACAACCAGCTGCTCTACAACTACGCGGGCGCGATCGGCGGCAAGACCGGATTCACCGACGACGCCAGGCAGACCTTCGTCGCCGCCGCGGAGCGTGACGGGCACCGTCTCGTCGTCACCCTGCTCAAGGCCGACGTGCGACCGATCCGGCCGTGGGAACAGGCCGCCCGGCTGCTCGACTACGGCTTCGGGCTCGACGCCGACGCCCGGATCGGCAAGCTGCCCGAATCCGGCGGCGCGGCAGTACAACCCAGCGTGCCGCTGGCCTCACCGCCGCCGCGCGCGGACGGCACCCAGGCCCAGCCGGAGCAACCGCCGCACCAGGCCGCCCGGGTCGGCGTGCTGATCGGCGCGCCGCTGCTGGTGATGGTCCTGCTGCTGTGGATCCGGCGCGCGTACCGGCGCGGGCGCTGAGTCAGCGACGCTTGCCGAACACCACCAGCGCCAGCGCGGCGATCGCGCCCGCCCCGAAGTAGGCCGCGCCCGCCCCGGTCGACATGCCGTGCTCGACCACGCGCGGCCGGATGACCACCGCGTCCGGCGGCGCGATCGCGGCCTCGCGCTCGTTGTCGGCCGAGGTCGCCGCCCACGCGGTCGCGAACAGCAGGATCCGGTAGGTCGTGTAGATGAACACCATCAGACCGATGATCGAGCCGAAGGTGGCGCCCGCCGGGCTGCGCAGCACCATCTGCAAGTAGATCGCGGCGATGAACTTGAACACCTCGAACGCCACGGCGGCCAGCGCCGCCGCGCGCATCGCGCTGCGCAGCGAGACCGGTTCGCGGGGCAGCCGGGCGATCATCCAGGCGAACACCGCCCACGAGGCGAGCACACCGAGCGCGATCGAGACCGCCGAGAGCACCAGCGACGCGCCGGGCAGGTGATCCACCCCGATCGCCTCGAGCACCTTCTTGCCGAGCCCGCTGGACGCCACCGCCGACAATCCGAGCGAGACGACGAAGGCGAGCCCGAGGCCGATGAGCGCGCCGAGGTCCGACAGTTTGGCCAGCCACCAGGGCTTTTCGGGACTCTTGGTGGCCCACTGCTCGGTGAGCGCGGCCCGCAGGTTCGCGATCCAGCCGAGCCCGGTGTACAGACCGACCAGCAGACCGAGCACACCGACCGTGCCGCGCGAATTGATCGCCTGGTCGATGAGGTCGTTGATCTGGTCGGCGAACGAGCCGCTGTTCTCGACGACCTTGTCCTGCAATTCGTTCAGCAGTTCGGGTCGCCCGGCCAGGACGAACCCGGCCACCGAGAACGCCACCATCAGCAGCGGGAACAGCGACAGCACCGTGAAGTAGGTGATGCCCGCGGCGAAATGATCACCGCGCTGACTCTGGAACCGTCCACCCGCCCTGACCAGGTGATCCAGCCATGGCCGCCGCTCGACCTGCCGCTCGACGGTGGCCGAGATGTTGTCGATGACCTGCATACCGCGCGCCCCTTCAGCCGAAACCTCTGGCGCACAACGTCTCAGCGGGCGAGGAAGCCCACCCGGTCGTACACCTGAGCCAGTGTGTTGCCTGCGATCTCACGCGCCCGCTCGGAACCCGCGGCGAGGATCCGGTCCAGTTCCGCCTGATCGGACAGGTACTCCTGGACCTTCTTCTGCACGGGTGTCACGAATTCGACCAGCGCGTCGGCCACCTCGGCCTTGAGATCACCGTAACCCTTGCCCGCGAAATTCTCCTCCAGGGTGACGATCGGAGTTTCGGTGAGTGAGCTCAAGATCACGAGCAGATTGCTCACGCCCGCCTTGTGCTCCGGGTCGTAACGGATCTCGCGCTCGGTGTCGGTGACGGCCGACTTCACCTTCTTCGCGGTGACCTTCGGATCGTCGAGCAGGTTGATCAGCCCGGCGTCGGTGCTGGCCGACTTGCTCATCTTCGCGGTCGGATCCTGCAGGTCGTAGATCTTCGCGGTGCCCTTCACGATGTGCGGCTCCGGCACGACGAAGGTCTTCTTGAAGCGGGTGTTGAAGCGCTGGGCCAGGTTTCGGGTCAGCTCCAGGTGCTGGCGCTGGTCCTCGCCGACCGGGACCTGGTGCGGACGGTAGAGCAGGATGTCGGCGGCCATCAGCACCGGATAGGTGAACAGGCCGACGGTCGCGTTCTCGGATCCCTGCTTGGCGGACTTGTCCTTGAACTGCGTCATCCGGCCGGCCTCACCGAAACCGGTGATACAGCTCAGGACCCACGCGAGCTCGGCGTGCTCGGGGACCTGGCTCTGCACGAACAGCGTGGATTTGGCCGGGTCGATGCCCAGCGCGAGCAGCTGCGCGGCCGCGGCCTTGGTGCGGCCGCGCAGCGCCTTGGGGTCCTGGCTGACGGTGATCGCGTGCATGTCCGGGATGAAGTAGAGCGCGTCGTACTCGTCCTGCATGGTCACCCAGTACTGCAGCGCACCCAGGTAGTTGCCGAGGTGGAAGGAGTCGCTGGTGGGCTGGATGCCCGACAGCACCCGCTGCTTACGTTCGGCCGTCGCGGCCGGGGCAGGACTGGACATGCCCCCGATCTTTCCATGACCATCAAGCGGAATTGCGTTGCACCCAGTTGCGCGGATCGACGCCGGGCATGCTCGGCTTGCCCGCGCGCACCATGCGCTGCTCGCGGCGGGCGAGCAGCTGGTAGGACGGCGCGCTCGGCCCGGCCAGCGCGCCGGCGAGGACGCGAGGCGCCAGCGGCGGGGCGACATGAGCGGTGCGCAGGCTCCGGCACAGCGTGCTGTAGGCGAGCTGATCGGCCAGGCCCCACTCGATGCCGTACATCCGCCGGATCCGCTCCGGCAGGCTGCCCTGGATCAGCAGGTACAGGGCGGCGCCGACCTGCTCGGCGGGTGGACGCAGGCGGTAGGCCTTGCGATGACCGGCCAGGTAGGACCCGACCAGGTGGGCCTCGTCGGTGAGGAACAGCTCCGACGAGTTCAGGTAGCCGTCGAAGTAGCGGCGGAAGGCCGGGTAGTCGGCGGGCGCGGCATCACGTGGCATGCCGAACAGCTCGCCCCAGCGCACGTAGTCCTGGTAGAGGTCCTCGCGTTCGGTGGGGGTGAGTTCGCGGACCAGCCGGTCGTACATCGCCTCGGCGGAGTCGAAGGTGAATGCCATCGTCATGAACATCAGGTGCGGATCGTGGGCCGCGTAGGCGGTGCCCGCGGGGTGGTGGGTGCCCGCGTCCTCGGGCAGGGCGCCGACCACCGTCTCGTGCTTGCGCCGGGTGAAGGCCAGCGCGCGGTCGGCCTCGCTCCTGCTGCCGAGGAAGACCGCTTCGAACAGGGCGCCGGTGACGGCCAGCCGGGTGTAGGGCGTCGCGCGGTGGGCGGTGTGCTCGCTGGTGCCGACGAACAGCAGGGGGTGCACCGCGCCGATCACCAGCGCCCGCACGCCGTAGGTCAGGCCTACCGCCCGCTTGCTCATCACCCGTCGGATCATCGAATCGTCGGCGAAATATCCGGGTTCGCCCTGCCGTGCGGCCATGCTGCGCCTCCTCGTCGAGTGCATCTGGCAATAGAATCCACCAGATTTGATAATCTGGCAAGAGTCTCTACCAGAAATATCCCGTCGAACGGCAGGACGCAGAATGGGAGCTGTGGCAGCACAACGCACCTACGGTGGCGTCTCGGCCGAACAACGCCGGGCCCAACGCCGGACCGCCCTGCTGGACGCGGCGCTCGACATCGTCGCCGAAGAGGGCCAGGCCAAGCTCACCGTCGCCGGGCTCTGCGCCCGCGCCGGCCTGAACGAGCGCTACTACTACGAGAATTTCGAGCATCGCGACGGCGTGCTCGAGGCCCTGCTCGACCGCATCGCCGAGGAACTGACCGCCGCCATCGTCGCCGCCCTGACCACGGCGCCCTCGGACAGCCGGTCCCAGTCGCACGCCGCGATCGAGGCGGGCATCGCGGTGCTCATCGACGACCCGCGCAAGGCGAAGGCGGCGCTGATCGCGGGCATGGCCACACCGGAGCTGCGGGCGCGCACCGCCCGCACGGTGCGGGCGTTCTCCCGGCTGGTCGCGGCGGAGGGCACCGGTTTCTACGGGGTCGAGGTGCCGCAGAAGCTCGTCGACTTCCGCGCGATCTACCTCATCGGCGGGCTGACCCAGACCCTCACCACCTGGCTGGCGGGCGACCTGGATCTCACCCGCGAGGAACTGATCGACCAGGTCACCGACGTCTTCGTCCTCCTCGGGGACGACCTGGCCGAACGTCACCGCTGACGAACAGTCAGTCGGTGAGCGCCACCGCGTCGAAGGTGCCCGGCTCGCCCTGCAGGACGACGCGGAAGACGACGTCGCGGCGCGCCCAGTAGGCGGCGCAATCGCGCATGGCGCTGTCGAACCAGGCGCGCTCATCGGGTTGCCCGGCGAGCAGCTCGGTCGCCTCGCGCACGACGGCCACGTAACCGGGCGCGTCACCGACGAAATCGTCCAGGTCGCGCAGGCATTCGTCGAAGGCGTCCTTGTTCGCGCCGAAGTAGTACGGGAACTGGAAGGCGGCCGCGAATTCGTCGAAGAGCGCGGCGGTGTCGCGCATCTTCGGGCCGCGCAGTTCGCGAATCCGGTAGTCGGCGGGGGCGTCGTAGCGGACGCCGCTGAACGCCGACGCGTCGACCGCGAGGGCGCCGAGCACCGGCCGTGCGACGGCCGGTGCCTCGGTGGTGGGACGAGCAAGGAACTGCGACAGCGTCATTCGCTGTGTCATCAGCGCATCCTCGTGAAGGTCTCGTAGTGGTCGCCGGTGTACCAGGCCGTGCCGTCGCTGCCGGTGACGATGCGTTCGGCGTCACGACCCCGGTTGCGCTGCTTGGGATTGACATCCCACTCCTGGTAGGTCACCGGTTTGCCCGCCGAATCCTTGGGCGGCAGTTTGGTTCCCCGGTTCATCCACTGCTCGCCGCCCTTGGTGCCCGGCGCGTTCGCCGAACCTGGCCAGCGTCCCGCGTCGATCTCGACGAGGGTCGCGTAGGCGCGATCGGGCACGCCGGCGACCTTGGTGACCGGCGCGGCACCGGTCGTCGCGGCGGAATTGCCCGCGGGCGGACCGGGTTTCGGCGCGGTCTTGGCGGTGGTGATTCCGGCGACCGGCTCGGTGGTCGTGGTTGCCGTGTTCTCCCCACGTCCGGTGAGCAGCGTGAAGCCGACCGCGAGGACGATCAGGACGAGCCCGCCGAGCAGGCCCAGAGTTTTCCGTGAGAGGTTCATCGGTACTGCACCGTAACGGGTGCGTGGTCGGACCAGCGCTGGTCGTAGGCCGCGGCGCGTTCGACGACGGCCTGCTTGGCGCGGCCGGGCAGCTCACCGCGCGCCAGCTGATAATCGATGCGCCACCCGGAGTCGTTGTCGAAGGCGCGACCGCGGTAGGACCACCAGCTGTAGGGGCCTGCGACGCCGGGATGCAGGGCGCGCACCACGTCGACGTAGCCCGCGGCCAGCAACTCGGCGATCCAGGCCCGCTCCTCCGGCAGGAAGCCCGCCGACTTCTGGTTGCCCTTCCAGTTCTTCAGGTCCACCTCGGCGGGGGCGATGTTCCAGTCGCCGCTCACCACGAAATCGCCGGTGCGCGTCTTCAGGTAGGCGCCGAACTCGGCCATGAACCGGTACTTCTCGTCCTGCTTCGGGGTGTTCTCCTCGCCCGAGTGCACGTAGACGCTCGCGACGGTGAGGTCGCCGAAATCGGCCTCCAGGTAGCGCCCCGACTGGGCGAACTCGCTGCTCCCGAACCCGATCCGCACCGCGTCCGGCGTGCGTCGCGACAGGATCGCGACCCCGGCCCTGCCCTTGGACTCCGGCTCCGCGTGCGTGAGCACCCACCCCGCGTCCAGGGCCGGGGCCAGCGCCGTGGCGACCTGCGCGTCGGTCGCCCTGGTCTCCTGCAGGCAGACGATGTCGGCCTCGGTCGCGGCCAACCACGGCACCATGCCCTTGGTCGCCGCGGCACGCACGCCGTTGACGTTCACGGTAGAGAGGATGAGAGCCATTCGGAAACCGTACAATGACAGGTCAGGAACGCGCCCTGAGGACATCGTTGTCCAGGAAGGGGTGAATGACGATGACGTCACGCACCGCGAAGCCCGCTGCCCCGCCCGCACCCGTCGCGGCCTTACACCTCGGGTCCGGTGACCCGGTGTTGCTGCTGCACGGCTTCCTGTTGTCGCCGCACTGCTGGGAGCAGGTCGCGCGGCGGATGGCGGCCAGTTGCGAGGTCTACGCGCCCGCCTTCGCCGGGCACTGGGGCGGCCCACGGGTCGAGGGGTCCCTGCTGGATGTGTACGCGCTGGCCGACCAGATCGAGGATCAGCTCGACGAGCTGGGCTGGCGGACCTGCCACATCGCGGGCAACTCCCTCGGCGGCTGGGTCGGCCTCGAACTGGCGCGCCGCGGCCGGGCCCGCACGCTGACCACCGTGGCGGCGGCCGGCGGCTGGGCCTCGCCGTCACTGAGCCAGATCCGGATCGGCCTGAAGTTCGCCGCGATGATCCCGTTCGTGCAGATCGGCAAGCGCCTCGGTGGGTTCGCGAGCAACAACGCCCTCATCCAGCAGGTGGCCGCCTTCCTGCTGAGCAAGAACACCGGCGCCGTCGCCCGCCGCGACCTGGCGACCATCATCACCGCGGTACTGCACTGCGACGCGATGCTCCCGCTGATCCTCGGCAGCCTCCGCGCGCCGGGAATGGACGACCTCGGCGAGCTCACCACCCCGGTGCGGATGCTGCTGGCCGAGTACGACCGGATCATCCCCAACCACGTCTACGCCACCAGGTACCTGCGCGAGCTCCCCGACTCCGCCGACCGCATCCTGGTCCACGGGGTCGGCCACGTGCCGATGCTGGAGGCGCCGGACCGGATCGCCACCCTCATCGCCGAGCACATCTACGCCAGCCGCGGACACCTGCGCGCGGTCTGAGCACGACGTGGGGGCCCCCCGCGGGGGGCGGCGCGGCGGGGGGGGGGGGGGGACACACACACGGGGGGTAGGGGGGTGTTTGGGCTTTGGTTTGGGATTTTTTTTTGCGGGGGGGGGGTTTCTGGTGTTTGGGGGGGGTTTGGGGGTTGGGGGTGTAAATGGGGTGTCCGGGTACTGGGTTGTGGCGGGGTCGGTGTGGCGGCGGGGGGGTTACTATTGGCGATGTTGCTCGGTTGTGAATCCCCCCCCCGGCGGGTGGAGGACTCGAGTCCGCCGCGCGGGTGAGGCTTGGTGTCGGTGTGACAAGCG
>NZ_JARWOJ010000402.1 GCF_029868625.1 Nocardia neocaledoniensis
CCCCCCCACCCCCACCCCCCCCCCAACCACATGTTGCCCGCATACCTATTCTCCGAAAATTTTACCGGCCCGGGCCCGCCGGGGGGGGGCCACAAAACCGCGTTTTTTTTTCCCGGCCCGGGGGGGGGGGGCCCGCGCCCCTGGCGGGCCGCCGGCGCGGAAGGGTGCGGCCGCCGTCGGCACGCGCCTGACCGGGGAAGCTGTCCGAACGGGAGCGACCCCCGTCCCGCGGTGGGACAGGGGTCGCTCGGCGTGGCGTCGGCGTCAGGCGTCGACGGTCACCTGGTTGTCGGCGGGCGCCGGGCTGTCGGCCGAGGCGGACTCGGCCGGCTTGCGCCGACGGCGGCGCCGGGCGGGCGCGGCGTCGGTCTCGTCCGGTGCCGCCTCGGCGGTGGCCGGAGCGGATGCCTCGGCGGTGGCCGGGGCGGATGCCTCGGTGGTCGCCTCGCCCGACTCGGCGGACGTGCGGCGACGGCGTCGGCGGGCGGGCTTGGTCTCGTCACCGGTGGCGGGCTCGGCCTGCGCGTCGGCGGCAGCGGCCTGCGTCTCACCGGTGGCGGCCGGAGCGTCACCGGACTCGGTCGGAGCGGACTCGGTCGCCGACTCGGTGGCCGTCGCCTCGCCCTCGGCGGGCTTGCGGCGGCGGCGCCTGCGGCGGGCCGGCTTGTCGCCCTCGGCGGCATCCTCGGCCGGAGACGCGTCGGTCGCGGACTCGGTCGCCTCGGTGCCGGTCGCCTCCGCGGACTTGCCACCGCGAGTGCGCCGACGGCTGCGCGTCGACTTGGGCCGCTCGGCGCGCTCCTCGACGACATCGCCTTCCTCGCGCACCGGCTTCGGCTTGCGGATGACGCCGGTGACGCCCTCCGGGATGCCGAGATCGGAGTAGAGGTGCGGCGAGCGCGAGTAGGTCTCGGCCGGATCGGGGATGCCGAGGCCGAGTGCCTTGTCGATGGAGGCCCAGCGGTGCAGCTCGTCCCAGTCGATCAGGGTGATCGCGACGCCGGTGCGCCCGGCGCGGCCGGTGCGGCCGATCCGGTGCACGTAGGTCTTCTCGTCCTCGGGGCACTGGTAGTTGATGACGTGGGTGACGTCGTCGATATCGATGCCGCGCGCGGCGACATCGGTGGCGACGAGCACGTCGATGCTGCCCTTGCGGAACTTGGTCAGCGCCTTCTCGCGGGCGATCTGGCCCAGGTCGCCGTGCACCGCGCCGACCGCGAAACCGCGCTCGGCCAGGTCGTCGGCCACCTTCTGCGCGGTGCGCTTCGTGCGGGTGAAGATCATCGTGGCGCCGCGGCTCTCGGCCTGCAGCACGCGCGCGACCAGCTCGCTCTTGTCCAGCGCGTGCGCGCGGTAGACGAACTGCGCGGTGCGATCGTGCACGGCCGAGTCGTTGGCCAGCTCGGCGCGGATGTGCGTCGGCCTGGTCAGGAAGGTGCGGGCGAGGGTGATGATCGGGCCCGGCATCGTGGCCGAGAACAGCATCGTCTGGCGCTTGTCGGGAACCATCGAGAGAATGCGCTCGATATCGGGCAGGAAGCCCAGGTCGAGCATCTCGTCGGCCTCGTCGAGGACCAGCACGCCGATCTTGCCGAGGATCAGATGGTTCTGGTTCGCCAGATCCAGCAGGCGGCCGGGGGTGCCGACGACCACGTCGACGCCGTCGCGCAGCGCGGCGATCTGGGTGTCGTACGGGCGGCCACCGTAGATGGCGGCGACCTTCAGCGAACCCTGGTGGTTGCTCAGGTACTTGCTCGCGTTCTCCAGGTCCTTGGTGACCTGGATGCACAGCTCACGCGTCGGCACGATGACCAGTGCGCGCGGGGTGCCGTCGAGCGGAGTGGTGCCGGTGTCGGCGGTGGCGATGCGGTGCAGCAGCGGCACACCGAAGCCGAAGGTCTTGCCCATGCCGGTGCGGGCCTGACCGATGAGGTCCTCGCCGGCCAGCGCCAGCGGCAGGGTCAGTTCCTGGATGGCGAAGGTGCGTTCGATGCCGATCTCGCCCAGCGCGCGCACGATTTCGGAGCGCACGCCCAATTCGGCGAAACTCGGCGGGATGTGGGTGTTGTCCAGTTCGGCCGTCAGGAGTGTGTCGGTCAAACCGGGTTCCTGTTCGACAGTGATCTTGCTCAGGGTTCGTGCCTTCCTCGTCATTGCATCTCGCACGCACGAGGTGGGGCGGGCCGGTCGGCCCACGACGACCACATATCCGCCTGTGATATTCACCGGGCCTGCACCGAGCGCTATCGCGTCATCGGCGCGGCACATCGGTGATGCGGATTCGGTGCGCGCACATTTTCCGTGGACTTCGCCGCCGCCGTCCGCCCGCATGTCGCGCGGGTGGAGGCTTCGCCAGCCGCGTCCGCACAGTGCGCCGGAGCGATGAATCTAGCGTTGTCCACGGTGATTGTAGCGTGATAATGTGCGCAACCCGAATTTCGGGCGCGGCGCCGATGTCGCGAAAACGGGTGTGACCTTCGCCTTCGGCGTTCGGGCGATGTGTCACAGCACAATTCGGGGCACCGGATTTCCGCGCGTGTCCCCCGATGTAACAGAGCTCACTTGGTACCGCCGGTACCAGGTATGAGACATTCTTGTCGTGAGCATCACCGAGACAGTCACCACCGCCGCGCGCAACGCGTGGGCGCTGAGCTTCGGCGCGGGCATCGAGGCACCGGACCCGGCGCCGTCGACCGTACTGTACGACGAGCCGCATCGCCTGTTGCGCCGGTATGAATCCGGATCCGTTTCGGCCACAACGGATTCCGCGGTGCTGCTGGTCCCGCCGCTGGCGGCTCCGGCGACCTGTTTCGATCTGCGGCCCGACCAGAGCCTGGCCCGCCATCTGGTGTCGAACGGCCGCCCCACCTACCTCGTCGACTACGGCGACATCTCCTTCGCCGACCGGGCCATGGGCTTCGAGGACTGGGTCACCGACATCCTGCCCGAGGCGATCCGGCGCGTGAGCGCCGATCGCGGCGGCGCGCCCGTGGATCTGGTCGGCTGGTCGATCGGCGGTGTCTTCTCGTTGCTCACCGCCGCCGCGAATCCGGAATTGCCGATCCGCTCGGTCACCGGTGTCGGCGCGCCGCTCGATTACGACAAGATGCTCGGCATGCCGCAGGTGCGGGCGGTCGCGAGCCTGACCGGCGGCCGGGCCACCACCGCGGTCGTCCGCGCGGCGGGCGGAATTCCCGCGCCGCTGACCAAACTCGCCTACCGGATCGCCGCGATCGACCGCGAAATCGCGCGGCCGCTGTTCGTCGCGAGCAATATCGCGCGCACCGAGACGCTGGCGAAAATGGAATCCATCGATCGTTTCCAGGCCGCCATGCCCGGCTATCCCGGTCGCTTCTACGGCCAGATCTGGGGCCGGTTCATCCTCGCCAACGACATCGGCAAGGGCCGCCTGGAACTGCGCGA
Source organism: Nocardia neocaledoniensis (assembly GCF_029868625.1). Lineage (GTDB taxonomy): Bacteria > Actinomycetota > Actinomycetes > Mycobacteriales > Mycobacteriaceae > Nocardia > Nocardia neocaledoniensis_A. Next base: position 3,424 of record NZ_JARWOJ010000402.1, read on the forward strand.
TCGCACGGTGGAACTCGCCGACGTGCGGGTGCCGGTGCTGCTGGTCGGCGGCACCGCCGACGTGATCACCCCCAAGGCCGCTGTCGAGGCCGGTCTACGCACGCTCACCGGCTCGCCGTCGGTCACCTACGAGGTCGCGCCGGGCAGCCACCTGGGGATCCTCGCCGGTCCCGACGCCCGCCACTCCACCTGGACCTACCTGGACAAGTTCCTGGCGGAGCGCGACTGATCATCGATCGGGACTAAGGTTGGTAGCCATGGGAGCACAGACCTCTGCCGCGCCGGACGTTGTCTCGACCGAACCGCTCGCCGCGGACCACCCCGGGGTGACCGAACTGTTCGCGGTCCTCGCCTACGGCGAGATCTCCGCGTTCTATCGACTCGCCGAGGAAGCCAAGCTGGCGCCCTCGCTGCACGGCCGGGTGGCGGTGGCCAAGATGGCGGCCGCCGAACTGGCGCACTTCGAGGCGCTCGAGGCCGCGCTCACCGCGCGTGGCGCCGACGCGGAGTCCTCGATGGCGCAGTACCAGGGCGCGCTGGACTCCTATCACGCGTCCACCGATCCCTCGACCTGGCTCGAGTCGATGGTGAAGTTCTACGTCGGTGACGGGCTCGCCGCCGACTTCTACTCCGAGATCGTCGGCGTGCTCCCCGCCGAGGTCGCCGATGTGGTGCGCGAGGTGCTCGCCGAGACCGGGCACTCGCAGTTCGTCGTCGACGAGGTGCGCGGCGCGGTGGCGGCCAGCCGCTCCGAGCGCGACCGGCTCACCCTGTGGGGTCGCCGCCTGCTCGGCGAGGCGATCACCCAGGCGCAGTACGTGATGGCCCAGCGCGACGAGCTCGCCGAGCTGGTGCTCGCCGCGACCGGTGATCTCAACGGCATCGCCACCCTGTTCGACCGCATGCAGGAGCGGCACGCCGCCCGCATGGCCGAACTGGGACTCTAGGACTCACTCGCCCGCCGCGCGGCCCTGCACCAGGCGTAGCTCCGGTGCGCGCGCGGCGGTCTCGCGCGGCAGCCAGATGACGACCTGCTGATCGAGCTCCGCCGAGAGGGTCTGCACGGTGAAGGTGAGGGTGCCCCGGGTGGGGTGTTCGAAGCCGAGCAGGCTGGGGACGTCCTCGGCCAGGCGGTGCGGCTGCCAGCGGCGCGCGAATTCCGGTTCGGTGCACAGCAGCGCGATGATCGCGGCGACCCGCTCGTCGTCGGGCCGGCGCAGGCGGGTGCGGGCCAGCTGGTCGGCGAGGTGATCGGCGAACTGGGGCCAGTCGGTGACCGTGTCGCGCGCCCGCGGGTGCCGGAAGGTCCAGACCGCCAGGTTCACCTGGTCCGGGTCGTCGAGCAAACCGAGCGGGGCGACCAGGTCTTCCCAGGCGCTGTTCCAGGCGAGGATGTTGGCGCGGGGGCCGAGCGCGAACGCGGGCGTCGGCGCGATCGCGTCGATGACGCCGCGCAGCGTGGCCGAAACCTGATCCAGGGCCGGGTCGAAGGCGGTGCTCGGGCAGCGGGCCTCGGCGCTCGAGGTGAGCGCGAGCCAGCCGAAGTGGGAGCGCTCGGTGTCGTTGAACCGCAGGGCGGTGGCCAGCGCGTCGACCACGGCCATCGACGGATTGGTGTCGCGGCCCTGCTCCAGCCGCGCCAGATAGTCCGCGCTCACCCCGGCCAGCACCGCGACTTCCTCGCGGCGCAGCCCCGGTGTGCGGCGCCTGCCGCCCGCGGGCAGGCCGACGTCCTCGGGGCGCAGCTCGGCGCGGCGCGCGATCAGCAGTTCGGCGAAGGCTGAGTGGACCATCCCTCCATCGTGCCCGGTCCCCGGATCGGCAGCCACGCCCTGCCGGGTCCAGGATAAGCGCGGTCTGGCTAGCGGACCACGGTCCGGTGAGGCTGGTGTCATGACTTCCTCGACACAGACCCAGCAGCTGAAGACCGGATCCTGGGCGCTGGACGCCAGCCATTCCATCATCGCGTTCACCGTGCGCCACCTCGGCATCGCGAAGGTCCGCGGCGGGTTCACCCGCTTCGAGACCGAGTTCGTCGTCGACGAGAGCGGCGCCGCGACCATCGGCGCCACCATCGATCTCGACTCCTTCGACACCGGCAACGCCGACCGCGACGCCCACGTCCGCAATGCCGACTTCCTCGACGTCGCCAACCGTCCCACCCTGAGCTTCCGCGCGACCGGCCCGGTCCGGGTCGCCGAATCGTTCACCGTCACCGGCGAGGCCACCCTCGGCGGCATCACCAAGCCGCTGACCCTCGACGTCGAGTGGGGCGGTGTGGCCGACTTCATGGACGGCACCCGCCACGCGGGCTTCTCGGCCACCGGGTCCATCAAGCGCACCGACTTCGGCGTCGGCGGCCCGATGCCGGGCATGCTGTCCGACACCGTGAAGATCGAGCTGGATATCGAACTCGTCGAGCCCGCCTAGTTCGCTCTCAGCGCAGGCCGGAGTGTCACCGGCGTCGTCGGGCTCGACTAGCCTGGTGAGGACAACACAGGACTCTTACGTTCGGAGGTTGGCCGTGGAGGTCAAGATCGGTATTTCGGATAGCCCGCGCGAGCTCGTGATCAACAGCGCGCAGAGCCCCGAAGAGATCGAAACGCTGGTGACCGAGGCGCTGACCAGCGCGAGCGGCGTCGTCTCGCTCACCGACGAGAAGGGTCGCAAGTTCCTGATCCAGTCGGCCAAGGTCGCCTACGTCGAGATCGGCTCCCCGGCCGTCGGCCGCGTCGGCTTCGCCACCATCTGAGTCCTGACAGCGAAAAGCCCCGCACCGGAATCCGGTGCGGGGCTTTCGTCTGTCCGTCAGCCGATCGGGTGCAGCGGGACGTGCTTGAGGCCGCCCCAGGCGAGCGCGACGGTGGTGTCGACGGCCTCGTCCTTGGGGATCGGGCGGTCGGCCTCGAGCCAGTAGCGGGCGGTGAACTGGCTCGCGCCGACCAGGCCGACGGCAAGGATGCGAGCCCGGTACGGATCGAGGCCGGAGTCGTGGGCGACCAGGTCGAAGACCGCGTCCACACAGGCCTCGGTGGCCTGCTCGACCCGGCGCTGCACCTGCGGCTCCGAGGTCAGGTCGGATTCGAAGACGAGCCGGAAGCCCTGCATCTCGTTGTCGACGAAATCGAAGTACGCGGCGACGGCGGCACGCACGCGCTGCTTGTTGTCGGTGGTGGAGCGCAGCGCCTGGCGCACGCTCGACACCAGGATGTCGACATAGTTCTGCAGCACCGCCAGATACAGCTCCAGCTTGGAGGCGAAGTGCTGGTAGAGCACCGGCTTGCTGACACCGGCCACCTGCGAGATCTCGTCCATGCCTGCGGCGTGATAGCCACGCTGGACGAACACTTCGCTGGCGGCGAGCAGCAGCTGCTGGCGCCGCTCGTCGCGGGGTAGCCGGGTGCCGCGCTTGGCCGGGACCGTTTCCGGCACCGATCGGCGCGAGGTCATGCGGTCCACGAGGTCTGTCATCTCGGCTCTCTTTGTCGTTTACTCCGCGGCAGGGGTACGCCACCGGTGTCCCACGAACGATACCCGCCAGGTGTTCCCGATAAGTTTCGCCCTGGAAATGTAGTACCAGGCCGCGAGGTTCGCCGGGCCGTAACCGCGCGATCGCGCGCGGCCGCCGCGTGAGCCCACCGACCCACTGTGAGAATCTGGTGGGGTGACCGACCGCCCGGAACGACCATCCGGCGGCGGGCGCGATGCCGCTCGCCCCACGCCACCCACCGAGTCCGGTTCTGTGACATCGGCGCCAGAAGGGCGAGAACTCGAGGTCTACGACCCGCTGGGGCTGTATCAGCCCGCCGACCGATCCCGCCAGCCGCTGCGTGCCCGCTGGGACCCCACCGACGCCGACACCGGCAGGCCGCGCAGCCCGCAGCGCGACGCGAAGAAGCAGAGCGCGCTGGGCCGGTTCGTCTCCCGCTACGGCTGGCGCGCCTACGCGCTGCCGGTGCTGCTCGCCGTGACGGTGCTCGTCGTGGTCGACGCCGTGCGTGCCGGGCGCACCGCCCCGCCCACCGAACCCGGTTTCGGCGCGCTCAGTCCCGGTGTCGCGCAGTCCGGCATCATCGGCGCGCCGCCCGAGGGCGACGGCAAGTTCCCGGCCGATCTGCCGCTGGGCGCGCTGCCGGAGGGCGGCGAATTCGTCGAACGCGCGGCGGGCACCTGGCATGTCGTGCCGGGCACCACGGCGCAGGTGGGGGCGGGCACCGAGCGCGTCTTCCGCTACACCGTCGAGGTGGAGGACGGCATCGACACCACCCCCTTCGGTGGTGACGCGGCCGTGGCGAAGATGATCGAGACCACCCTGGCCAACCCGAAGAGCTGGACCAACGACCCCCGCTTCGCCTTCCAGCGCGTCGACGCGGGCGACCCCGACTTCCGGCTCTCGCTCACCTCGCGCGAGAGCACCCGCGCCGCCTGCGGATTCGAGATCCCGATCGACTCGTCCTGCTACAACGCCGACATCGACAGGGTGGTGCTCTCGGAGGTGCGCTGGGTGCGCGGTGCGCTCGCCTTCGACGGCGACATCGGCTCGTATCGGCAGTACCTGGTCAACCACGAGGTCGGCCACGCCATCGGCTACCACGGCCACCAGCCCTGCGAGAGCGACGGCGGGCTCGCGCCGATCATGATGCAGCAGACCTTCGGCACCAGGAACAACGACATCGCCCAGCTCGATCCGCACGGCGTGGTCCCCGCCGACGGCAAGACCTGCCGCTTCAACCCGTGGCCGTACCCGAGGGGCTGACCCACAGGGTGATGCGCGACGATGGACGGGAAGAACCCGGCGCCGGGCGACGTTGACACGATTGCCCACCCGCACGGGTTTCGGCCGCCTCGCCGCCGCGGGGCGAGGCGTAACGGCGCAGCCGCAGAATCGCCCCGCGGCGGCGAGGTCACGAGGCCGAAACCCCGCGGCGCCAGCCGCCATAGATACAGGAGCTCTGACGTGTCATTCAACGGGTCTCTGCCGCCGCTCGTGGAGCCGGCCGCGGAACTGACCAAGGACGAGGTCGCTCGCTACAGCAGGCACCTGATCATCCCGGATCTGGGCGTCGACGGTCAGAAGCGGTTGAAGAACGCCAAGGTGCTCGTGATCGGCGCGGGCGGCCTCGGTTCGCCCGCGCTGCTCTACCTGGCCGCGGCCGGGGTCGGCACGCTCGGCATCGTCGAGTTCGACGAGGTCGACATGTCGAACCTGCAGCGCCAGGTCATCCACGGCGAATCCGATATCGGCCGCTCCAAGGCCGACAGTGCCCGCGATTCGATCCTGGAGATCAATTCCGGCATCGACGTGCGGCTGCACAAGATCCGTCTCGAGCCCGACAACGCGGTCGAGTTGTTCCGTGAGTACGACCTGATCGTCGACGGCACCGACAATTTCGCCACCCGCTACCTGGTCAACGACGCCGCCGTGCTCGCGGGCAAGCCCTATGTGTGGGGCTCGATCTACCGCTTCGAGGGTCAGGTGTCGGTGTTCTGGGAGGACGCTCCCGACGGCCGCGGCATCAACTACCGCGACCTGTACCCGGAGGCCCCGCCGCCGGGCATGGTCCCGTCCTGCGCCGAGGGCGGCGTACTCGGCGTGCTGTGCGCGTCGATCGGTTCGGTGATGGTGACCGAGGCGATCAAGCTCATCACCGGCATCGGCGAGACGCTGCTCGGCCGTCTGATGGTCTACGACGCACTGGACATGAACTACCGCACCATCAAGCTGCGCCGCGATCCGGAACGTCAGCCGATCACCGAGCTGATCGACTACGAGGCGTTCTGCGGTGTGGTCTCGGACGAGGGCATGGCCGCGGCGGCCGGGTCGACGATCACCGCCGCCGAGCTGAAGGATCTGCTCGACGCCGACAAGATCGAACTGATCGACGTGCGCGAGCCGGTCGAGTGGGACATCGTGCACATCCAGGGCGCGACGCTGATCCCCAAGGATCGCATCCTGTCCGGTGAGGCGCTGGCCGAGCTGCCGCAGAACAAGCCGATCGTGTTGCACTGCAAGACCGGTATCCGTTCGGCCGAGGCGCTGGCCGCGCTCAAGCGGGCCGGTTTCGCCGATGCCACGCACCTGCAGGGCGGCGTCGTCGCCTGGGCCAAGCAGGTGGATCCGTCGCTGCCGGTGTACTGAGCGAGTAGCTGCGCCGTTGCCGACCTCGCCGAAGATTGCGGCGAGGTCGCAATGTGCCGGTGTGCCAGCGTGCCTTCGGGCTTCGGCGGCGGCACCGGGGTTACGGTACGGCCGTGACCTCAGTCGAACCTCCCGAACATGTGCGAGCCACATTCGGGCTTCGCGAAGTGACACCGGTGTCCCTGGGCGATTGGGACGGCGGCTGGCGGCTGGGTGAGGTGGTGTTGAGCCCGGTCGCCGATCACGCGCGGGCCGCGTGGTCGGCGAAGGTGCGCGAGACACTGGTGGTCGACGGCGTGCGGTTGGCCCGGCCGGTGCGCGCCACCGACGGCAGGTACGTGGTCTCCGGCTGGCGGGCCGACACCTACATCGACGGCGCCCCGGAACCGCGGCACGACGAGGTCGTGTCGGTCTCGCTGCGATTACACAAGGCCACAGCGCAATTGGAACGCCCACGGTTCCTGGTCCAGCCGCCGGTCGCGCCGTGGGTCGACGTCGACGTGTTCGTCGCGGCCGATCGCGCCGCCTGGGAGTCGGTGCCGCTGCGCAGCCTGCGCGCGGGCGGCGTGCCCATCGCCCCGACGCCGGACGGCCAGCGCAGCCTGGAACTGATCGGCCAGCTGGCCACCCTGCGCAAGCCGGTGCGCAGTCCCGACCAGCTGGTGCACGGCGATCTGTTCGGCACCGTCCTGTTCTCGGGGGCGCACACGCCCGGTCTCACCGACATCACCCCCTACTGGCGGCCCGCGGCCTGGGCGGCCGGTGTGGTCGTCGTGGACGCCCTGGCCTGGGGCGGTGGCGACGACGGCCTCCTCGAGCGCTGGTCGACCCTGCCGGAGTGGCCGCAGATGCTGTTGCGCGCCTTGATCTTCCGTCTGGCCGTGCACGCGCTGCATCCACGCTCCACGCCGGAGGCCTTTCCCGGACTGGCCCGCACCGCCGACATGGTCCGTTTGGCGCTGTAAGGGCGGATTGCGCCGATAGTGACCGATGGGTCGGATGTGGTTTCAAATCCATTGAGACCCAACGTTTCCTGACGTAGCGCGTGCTATCTTCATCGAGCATCGCCGCCATGTGTCCTGCGCCGGACCGGGGGACCCACCGCGGCCCGTCACGAGCGGTGAGGATTGCTGCGGGTGAGAATCCAGCCCAGACAACAGATTCTGGACATTTGGAGCGCCATGCTCTCGGCCTGCTACCGGGACGAGAAATGGCATTGGGACGGCGTGCTCGGCGCGAATTCGATCAGCGATTCCGAGCAGCTGCTGTGCCTGCTCTATCCGGCGACCGAGATCGAGAGCTTCGCGCTGGACCGGCCCGAGGCCATGTCCGACGACGTGAAATTCGTGCTCGAGGCGTTCGGTGGTCAGGCCAGGATCGGCATCACCGTGCTCGGCCTCGTCGAGGAATACCTCGCCCGCAACACCGATCCCGACGGCCTGCCCCGGTTCGACGCGGGCAGCTACCTGCGCGCTCCTGGCGACGGCGAACCCACCCAGGCCCAGCACACCCTCGAGGTGGTGGACGGCTACTCCATGTCGGTGACCCTGTGCATCGCGGCACTTGGCTTCGCGCGCGTGTTCGATCGCTGGGCCCGCACCGAGCGGCGCAAGGACGTCAGCGCGCGGATCACCGAGCTGAGCGCCGGCCTGAGCACCCGCCTGACCGCCGCGATGACCGGCCTGGTCCGCAGTTTCGTGGTCAACACCGCCTCGCCGCGCTCGCCCGCGGGCAAGGTGATGCTCGGCATGCTCAACCAGTCGGGCCAGTCCGAGAAGGCGGTCGTCGACGCGGTCGCCCGCAGCCTCGACCGCGTGCGCGCCCGCCTGCGCAACGACGTCACCCTGGGCCGGGCGCCGGAATCCGAACTCGACGACGAGGACCTGCTCTTCGAGTGCGGCTGGAGCTGGGGCGTTGTGCAGGGCGCCGACCCGGTCGACTTCGTCCCCGACGCGATCGGCTCCAGCATCGGCTACGCCGATCCCCGCCCCTACCTGTACTTCACCATCACCGCCCTCGACGGCATCAACGACGTGCTCTCCCAGCGCACCAGAGAGCTCGACCTGCTCGACGACACCCAGTACCGCCTGGCCGAGGCGCTGCGCATCCGCTGGGACATCACCCAGCGCTACTGGGCCACCGTCGCCCGGTTCGGCAGCGGCACCTGGCCGCTGGAGGACATCCCGTGGCGAACCTCCGACGGCGAGGAATCGGACTACTTCTCGCTGATCGTGTCCGCGGTGCTGATCCAGGAACTCGTCGCCCGCACAGCCTCCGACGACGACCTGACCCGCGCGATCGGCATCTTCGACGAGCTCGCCCGGCGCGGCCGCATCATCCGGCGGACCACCCAGGACGACCCGTCGGTCGCGCTGCACCACCCCGGCGTCCGGATGACGCTGCGCGGCAGCGAACTCGTCGAAGGCGGCGGCCCCCGGCTGGAGTGGATCGCCTCGGACTTCGCGCCCGTGCTGCTCAAGCGCAGCCTGCAGGCGGCGCGCCTGTCCGGCAACATCACCGCCCGCGACCGGCTGATGGAACTGGCCAAGAAGGTGATGGACCACCTCGACCTGCGGATGATCTCCGAGGGCGACGCCGCCGGCCTGTGGGACGACCCCGGCGCCGTCTTCGGCAGCGCGGCCGCGCCCGGCCAGACCCGCCCGTCGTGGTACATGACCGAGCGCGTCATCGAATGTCTGGTCACCGCCGACCGCACCTACCGCGAGCCGCCGCTGCGCTCGCCCGCCATGGTCGTGCGCGCCGTCGAGCTGCTCAACGAGGCCGAACATCTGCTCAACCAGGAGATGCTCAATGTCAGCGTCGAGGACACCTCGGCCAATCGCACCGCGCTCGACGGCGTCGAGCAGCAGCTGGCCAGGGCCAGGGACGTGGTGAATCTGCAACCGGGAACGGCGTTCACGCTCGCCTCGGCGGCCCTGATCGAACTCGACCGGCTCGCCTACGCTCGTCTCGACGCGATGAGGAGCACCTGACCCGATGATCGTTTTCGCCACCTCGGACAAGGGCGGCACCGGACGGTCGGTGACCAGTTGCAATCTGGCGTACCGGCTCGGGCTGCGCGGCATCAGCACGGCCTATCTGGATTTCGATTTCGGCTCGCCCACCGCGGGCGCGCTGTTCGAGATCAGCGCCGTCGAACGCGGCACCCAGGCGGGCAGCGGCCTGCACTCGTATCTGCGTGGACACAACACGCTGCCGCAGCGCATCGACGTGCGGGCCAACACCAATCGGGATGCCTTGCGCAGTCAGCGATCCCGCGGCGGCAAGCTGGTACTGCTGCCCGGTGACGAGGGTGGCGGCGAGGCCATGTCGGCCAACGATCAGCACGTGGTGCGCCGCTGCCGCGAACTGCTGCTCGACCTCGACAGCACCTACAAGGTGGTGATCGTCGACCTCAGCGCAGGCCGGTCGGTGGCCATGCAGATCGCCCTGGAAGCGACACGGCCGCAGGACATGCCGGACAAGGAGGTGTGCTGGCTGGTCTACCATCGCTGGACTCGTCAGCACCTGATGGCAGCGCAGGGCCTGGTCCACGGACCCAAGGGCCTGTTGAAGACCGGGGTGGAACTCGGGTACGCCCCCGACGACCTGCTGGCCCGGATCCGCTTCGTGCGCACCGCCGTTCCGCGCGTCACCGACGAGCACGCGGCCAGCGGCGGCCCGCAGGCGGCGTGGCTGCTCAAGCAGAACGACGCGCTGCGGTCGCTCGCGGCCGAATACCGTCTCGGCGCCGGTGCGCTGCTGGGGGAGACCCCGGTGGAACCGGTCCTGCAGTGGCGCGAGCAGATCGTGCTCGACGCGGATGTCAACGCGGGCATCGCCAATCGCGCGACGGTGGAGGCGTTCGAGGAATTGGCGCGGCGCCTGTGGGATCGCGCGACCTGGGTGCGCGTCTAGCGTTAGAATCCGCTCCGGTTCTGTCCGGTCGGGTAGGCAAGGGGTTGCAGTGGTGGGTGGCGCCGTCTACGCCGAGTCGACGGCGTCCGTGCGGATCGAGGACGTTCCGCTCGCGCATCTGTCGATCGAGGTCGGGCACTTCTACATGTCCGATCTGCTCAACGGCGAAACGGCCATCGCCGCCCAGTTCGGCAAGGTGGCCCCGCTGCTCGAGGCCTTCACCGATATCGCCAGGCGGGAATTCGCCGAGGTCGCCGGCGGCCCGTCGCGGGTGCGGGTGAGTACCTGCTTCCTGCTCGACGACTACTTCCAGACCGAGGCCGATCCCCGCCAGATCGTGCCCAAACTGCTGCGTATCGCCCGCGAGTGCGGCGTCCGGATCGACTACCTGGCCAGCGAGGCCGGGTGCAGCAGGTACCTGCGCAGGCAGCACGACGAACCGCGGATTCCGCTGGCACAGATGGTCGCCGACGCGATCGTCGCCGAACCGGCGCCCGGCAGCACCGGGCGGCGGCCACCGACCGCGGAGTCGGGCTGGCTGTGCAACGGTGAGCGGTCCAGCGACCACGAGCCGGGCCAGGCGATGGAGGTCAGCTACCGGCCGCCGGTGGAGTTCGCGGCGCGCAATCATTCGATCTTCCTCGATGTCGAGATGTGGCGGGACCGCGGCGCCGGGCAGGACGTGCTCTGGTCGTGCCCGTTCCTGGCCTCGGTGTGGCAGCTGCTGCGGCTGGGGATGCTGCGCTACGAGGGCAGAGCGATCGTGGATGCCGAGTACTGGGCGCCCGATCACGCGTGGCCCGCCCGCTGGGAGGACTTCCCCAGTGTGATCCGGCTCCAGGAACGCGCGGCGCCGTTCGCCGCGTTCCGTTCGCTGTCGCTGCTGCCGCAGCGGTATGTGGGCATCGAGCACGCGGTGCGGATGATCCTGGATCACGTGCAGCCCGATCCGGCCGTCGTCGCGCTGATCGCCCGGCGCGCGGGCGAGCAGGGCATCACGATGACCGACGACGTCACCGACCGCCTCTCGCATTTCTTCCTCAGCACGGTGTGATCACCGTGCCGTGGCCAGGGCGACCGGTTACGCTGCAGCAATGCAACTCAGCGGTGGTCCGCTGGCACTTCTGGGTGAAGTGCGTACCGGCCTGCTCCCGGAGTCGGCGGCCCTGAGCCGCGGGTCGGCGGCGGAATTGCTGACCCTGGTGCGCGGCCGTCGCGTGCAATCGCGCGAGCGGCCGGTGAGCTGGGCGCAATCCCCGGTCATCGCCGAGGGCGTCGACTGCAGGCTCGCCACACCCTCGCGCGGCCGGGTGCGCGGGGTCGGCACGGTCGCGGCTCACGCCGTGGTCCTCGGCGGCCGGATTCTGCAGAGCTCGGCCGTGGCCACCGTCACCGCGGGCGAGGGCACGCACCGGCGCGGCTGGGGTCACTATCTGAGCCGGATCGGGCTCGTCGAGATCCTCACCCGGATTCCCGCCGACATCGGCGCCCAGCTCGTCGACGGATTCCTCGGCCCCGGCGATCCGACCGTGGCCACGCTCGACCCCGGCGCGATCGCGGCCCGCCTGCACATGCGCGTGCGCACCGATCCGATGCTGAATCAGAAGCCGCCCATCCAGACCGGTGCGTCCCGGCTGCGCTGGGCCGCCAGGGTGGAGCGCGGTGCGGCGCCGAGCATGTCGTTCGTGCTCGTCGACGACGAGACCAGACTCGCCTCGGTCGTCGTCGGCGACGACGCGGAACTGGGTGCGGTACAACGTTTCTGCGAAGACCTGGCCATGCACGACTGGCTGCTCACCGTGCTCACCGAGGTGATCGACGAGGCCGAGATGGCCGAGCTGTCGCGCAGTTCACCCGCCCAGGTGCTCACGCCGCTGCTGGAACACCTGGTCCACCTGTGGCTGCCCGGCGCGTTCACCCCGCCGCCACTGCGCGGCCTGTGGACGGGTCTGGAGAGCGATCCCGGCTTCACCGTGCAGTGGAATTCGCGGATCGGGCAGCTGCGCGACCGGGTCGCGGTGGCCACGCTCGGCGCGCTCACCCGCAGCCAGACCCGCTGGTGATCAGAGCCGGAACAGCTGGCGCACGAGCAGCGCGAAGAACACCGAGGTCGACACGATGCCCGCGTACGACTCGACGATCAGGGTCGCCTGCGCGAACGAACTGAGTCGGGGCAGGCCCTCGGTGCCCACCGGATTCAGGAAGTTCAGCAGGCCGACCCTGGCGGCCGTGGCGAGTCCGATCCCGGTGCTCGACAGGTAGAACACCGCGACGAACACCGCGATCTCGAGTGCGATCCAGGCCAGCAGCAGGAATGGCCGATACCCGTAGCCGCACAACAGATCCGAGGCGATGCCGGGCATTCTTCGCCAGCGCGGACCGCGTGCCCTGGTCTTGGCTCGCGCCATGTTCAGCCCGCACCGGTCCTGGCCGCGTGGGTTCTCGGTGATGGTGTGCAGGCGGTAGGCCTGGCGGTAGGCGAGAGCGGCGTGCGCGGGCAGCCGGTGTGCCGAGAGTTGTTCGCCGAGTTCCTCGTAGACGTCGGCGAGCAGGGTGGACTGGGTGCGGCTCAGGCGCAGCGGCCCGCGGAATTCGACCTCCGCGGCGAACAGGGCGGTGAGCACGGTCTCGCAGGCCAGCTCGCGGCCCGCGTTGTCGAGCACGTCGGGGTCGGCGTCGCGGTAGAGGTGGGCGAAGACGAGGCTGTCGCCGACGCGGCGCGTGGACGGCGGGACATAGTCGGCGAGAAAGTGTTCCACGCGGTGGTTGAGCTCGTCGAGCAGGGTGTATTCGGTGGCGGCGCCGGGCGCGCGCTGAAAGTCGGCGATCACCTCGGCGAAAGCCCCGGCGTGCCTGCGGATGAGCGTGGTCTTGGAGGCGACGAAGTCGCCGAGCCGGTCGTGTTCGGCGTACTCGGTCATCCGTCGTCCAGCGGTCCGCGGTCTTTGCGCCAGCGCCGATCGGCCGGGTCGGCGGCCGACCAGTCGGGAGATACACGGTGTACCAGCAGATCTCGTGGCTCGCCGGCCCCGAAGTACTGTTCCTCGTGGTCGAGCCAGGTGAAGCCGGAGTCCTTGTAGAGGTTGGTCGCGGGCACATTGGAGGGCCGCACGGTGATGAAGATGGCTTCCACCTGCGAGGACCGGCAGCGCGCCAGCGCACGATCCAGCAGCGACCGGCCCAGCCCCTGGCCCTGATAGCGTGATGACACCGCGAGGCCGATCAGCCACGCGCTGCGCCTGCCGACGGCGACGAGTGCGTAGCCGCAGATCGAACCATCCAGATCGGCGACCACCCATTGTGATCCGTGAATATCGAACAATTGCCGCAGCGCGAAATAGGGGTAGGCCAGCGGCATGAATTCTTTCGACTCGAGTTCGGCGATCGCGGCCAGATCATCGACGGTGGCGGACCGGAATCGTAGCTCTGCCTGCTCGTTCGAGATGTTCAATACCGCTCACCTCTGCCGCCCCGATGCAAGTCTGCATTTCCAGAGTAGAGCGCGGCACCGGTCGCGGCCACCACGATGGCCTAAATGCGTTGGCACACTGCCGAAGGCGGCGTCCGGCGAGGGGAACCCGGACGCGGCCTTCGTGGTCGGTGAGCTGGGGGTCAGACGTTGGCGTAGGCCAGGGAGGGGACCTTCTCGATGGCGAAGGAACTGCGCAGGTAGTACCACCAGGTGACGGCGGCCATCACCAGGAAGGCGCCCGCGTAGGCCCAGAAGGCGGGGGCCATCGAGCCGAAGTTGATGTTGGACAGGCGAAGTGCCTGCTGCAGGACATAGCCGCCGGAGGCGCCGATCGCGCCGATGACACCGATCGCGGCGCCGGCCTGGCGGCGGGCCGAGGCGGTGGCCTCGGTGAGGTCGAGGCCGTGTTCGGAGGCGTGCTTCTTGGCGGTGGCGCTGAAGATGGACGGGATCATCCGGTAGGTCGAGCCGTTGCCGATACCGGTGAGCACGAACAGCAGCAGGAATGCGGCCAGGTAGAGCGGGAAGCTCTTCAGGTCCAGTGCCACCATGATCAGCGCGACCGCGACGGCCATGCCGGAGAACACGAACACGGTGATCTTGGCGCCGCCGATCTTGTCGGAGACCCAGCCGCCGAACGGGCGGCTGAACGAGCCGACCAGCGCGCCGAGGAAGGCCAGGTTGCCCAGCGTGGTGATCCAGCCGATCTTGGCCAGGTCGGGGAAGTTCGCCTTGATCAGGGTGGGGAAGGCGAAGGAGAAGCCGATGAACGAGCCGAAGGTGCCGATGTAGAGGAACGACATGATCCAGGTGTGCGGATTGGTCAGCGCCAGCTTGTAGGACTTGCCGTCGGACTTGGCGTTGGTGATCGAATCCATGTAGCGCAGGGCGCCGAACGTGGCGATGAGGATGAACGGAATCCACACCAGCACGGCGAGCGTGATGCCGAACCGGTAGCCCGCCGCGTCCTTGGCCATCAGGTGCGTACCGAAGGTGATCAGCAGCGGCAGCACCAGCTGGGTCTGCGCGACACCGAGGTTGCCGCCGGCGGCGTTGATGCCGAGCGCGGCCCCCTTCTTGCCCTCGGGGAAGAAGAAGGAGATGTTGGCCATCGAGGAGGAGAAGTTGCCGCCGCCGAAACCGGCGAGCGCGGCGAGCACCAGGAACACCCACATCGGCGTGCCGGGCTGGTTGACGAAATAGGCCAGGCCCAGCGTCGGGACGAGCAGCATGGCCGCGCTGAACGCGGTGAACGCCCGCCCGCCGAACCGGGGGATCGCGAAGGTGTACGGGATGCGCAGGGCCGCGCCGACCAGGGTGGGCGTCGAGGTCAGCAGCAGGGCGTTGCTCACAGCGACCGGGTTGCCCTTGCCGAGCCCTTCGAGGAATCCGAAGCCGGCGGCGCCCATGCTGGTGACGACCGTGCCCCAGATGACCCAGACACTGAAGCCGAGATTCTCGGCGAAGACGGAGAAGAGCAGATTCTTGCGGGCGGTCCGCTGACCGCCGGATTCCCAGAATTTCAGGTTGTCGGGTTCCCAGTGGGTCAGCCAGCGACCCTTCTTCTCATATGTGAAGGACGGGTTGTCCGTCTCCTGGCCGGTGGCGGCAATCGCGGTCATCGGCTTCCTCTCGATCGAGCGCGTAACGCGGGGTCGAATCAACGGTAGGAAGCGGTTGTTGCGTAGTCGTGGCCTCAGGTGACGATCCAGCCAACTCGGGCTCACCGGGGAAATCCGCGGCCGGTGACTGTCCGGTTACATCAGCGATCGGGGTACTGGCCGATGAGTGTGGCGAGGAAGCAGCGGGCGGCCTGCATCGCCTTGTCGGCGTCACCGTCGATGACGGCCTGCACCAGTTCGGCGTGCTCGGTGTCGTAGGCGTCGTCGGAGCGGGAGGTGCGCGCGTGGATCACCTGCTCGATGATCGGCAGCAGCGAATCGTAGAACTCCAGGTATACCGCGTTGTGGCTGGCGACCACGATCGCGCGGTGCAACTCCACGTCGGCGGCGATGGCCACCGGGTCGGGTTCGTTCCAGGTGCGGTTGCTGCGTTCGGCCAGCAGGCGGCGCAGGTTGGCGATGTCGGTGTCGTCGCGGCGCCGTGCGGCCAGGCCCGCCGCGGTGGTGTCGAGGGCCTGCCGGAGCTCGAGGATGTCGCGTTCCTCGGCGTCGGCGAAGTACTTGGCCAGGGTGCCGCCGACCTCGG
This sequence comes from Nocardia neocaledoniensis, assembly GCF_029868625.1. Classification (GTDB taxonomy): domain Bacteria; phylum Actinomycetota; class Actinomycetes; order Mycobacteriales; family Mycobacteriaceae; genus Nocardia; species Nocardia neocaledoniensis_A. The sequence goes on from NZ_JARWOJ010000402.1 coordinate 19,161, forward strand.
AGGTGGCGATCACATAGGTGCCCGAGCCCTGACGGCGTTCGAGCATGCCTGCGTGGACGAGGGCTTGCACGCCCTCGCGGACGGTGTTCCGCCCGGTCCCGGTGAGCTCGGTGAGTTCCGGTTCGGTGGGTATCCGTTGGCCGACTGGCCAACGGCCGGAACGGATTTCGGCCCGAAGCTGCTCGGTGACCTGGGCGATGAGGCTGGTTCGCCGGACGGGTTGCACGTTCGCAAGGGTACTGGGCCGGGTGGACATTGCTCACAATCCCTTGGACATGGTCATCGGGTCATCCTATGATTTCGGGGTGCCGCCACTCCACGAATCCGCTACCGCCCCGCATCCGCGTGACCTCGAGTCAGAGGTCGTGGTCGACGAGGGGATCAGTCGTCGCTCGCTGACCGAGGGGCGGCTGCTGGTTCTCGCGGCCATCGTCATGTCCGCGCTCACGCTGCGCGCCGCGGTCACCGCGTTCAGCCCGCTGGCGGAGGAGATCGGCGCCGACGTCGGCTTCGGGACGGCGATCGTCGGGGTCTTCGGCATGCTGCCGACCGCCATGTTCGCCATCGCCGGACTGGTGACGCCGGTGCTGGTGCGCCGGTACGGGCTCGAGCGCACCGTCCTCGTCGCCATGCTGCTCGCCGGTGTCGGCTCGCTGACCAGGGTGTTCGCGCACAGCACCGGCGAACTGCTGGCCTTCTCCGGTGTTGTCCTGCTCGGCATGGGCATCGGCAACGTGGTGATCCCGCCGCTGGTGAAGCGGTATTTCGCCGACCAGCTCGCGGCGATCAGCTCCCTCTACATCGTGATGGTGCAGCTGAGCACCGTCGTGCCCGCCTTCGTCGCGGTGCCGCTGGCCGAGGACCACGGCTGGCGGATCTCGATGGGCGTGTGGGCGCTGGTCGGCTTCGCCGCCGCGGTGCCGTGGCTGTTCGTGCTGCGCGACCGCAAGGGGCGCGACCTGGTCGACGTCACCGCGCTGCCCGCCGAACCCGCGCCCGCCGCGGGCAAGGTCTGGCGCTCACCGGTGGCCTGGGGGATGGCCGCGATGTTCGGCATGACCTCGCTGACCACCTACGCCATGTTCGCCTGGCTGCCCAAGATCCTGTCCGACGCGGGCGCGAGCGCCGGCTTCGGCGGCAGCATGGTCGGACTGTTCGCGCTGATGGGCCTGATCCCCGCGCTCGCCGCGCCGACCGTGGTCTCGCGGATGCGCAATCCGTTCCCCGTGGTCGTCGGCTGCGTCGCGCTGTTCGTCATCGCCTTCGCGGGCCTGCTGATCGCGCCCATGGGCGCGCCGGTGCTGTGGGTGGTGCTGCTCGGCCTCGGCCCGAGCACCTTCCCGATGGCGCTGACCCTGATCAACCTGCGGACCCGCACCCCGCGGGGTTCGGCGGCGCTGTCCGGGTTCACCCAGGGCGTCGGTTACGCCGTCGCCTGCGTCGGCCCGCTGCTGTTCGGCATGCTGCACACCTGGACCGGCGGCTGGCCGGCCCCGTTCGGCCTGCTCGTCCTCGCCCTCGCCGTCCTGCTCGCCGGTGCCTGGCAGGCGTGCAAGCCGCGCATGCTCGAAGAGACCTGGTGACGGCGAACTCCTCACCGTCGGCCATTCCCCGAAGTGCGCATTACCCGGCGGGGGTGTTGAGTGGCGGGGAAAGGGGGGGGGGCCCCCCCCCCCCGGGGGGTTAGGGGGTTTTGGTGGGTGTTGGGCGGTGTGTTTTCCCCCCCGCTGGGGGGGGGGGGGGTGTTCGCCCCGGCGCGGCCCGCGTCTCATTTACCCCTTGGGGGTTACCCCCCCACTTCGGGGA
>NZ_JARWOJ010000403.1 GCF_029868625.1 Nocardia neocaledoniensis
TCGCTCCAACCTGGCCTGGTGTGAACTATTCGGGCCAAATGGTATGGCCGAACAGATGATCCGGGCCGATCACCACGACCGGCTTCTGCGAGAGATGCCGCGCTGTTGCTGTGCGGCGGCCGCGACTTTGTTTAAAAACCCCCCGCGCGCACCCGCGGGGGGGGCGGCCGCCGGGCCCCCGCCCCTCGTGTCCGCGTGGAATCAGAAGTTGATCATGTGGCCGGCGAGGCCGTGGATCGCTTCCTGGAGTGCCTCCGACAGCGTCGGATGGGTGTGCACGTTGCGCGCGAGCTCGTTGACCGTGAGGTCCCACTTCTGGGCCAGGGTCAGCTCCGGCAGCAGCTCGGAGACGTCGGGGCCGATGAGGTGGCCGCCGAGCAGTTCGCCGTGGGTGTTGTCGGCGATCAGCTTCACGAAACCGGTGGGGTCGGCCAGGCCGTGCGCCTTGCCGTTGGCGGTGAACGGGAAGGTCGCGACCTTCACGTCGTAGCCCTCGTCGCGGGCCTGCTGCTCGGTGAGACCGAAGCTGGCGACCTGCGGCTGGCAGAAGGTGGCGCGCGGCATCATCCGGTAGTCGCCCAGCGGCATGGTCTCCGCGCCGCCGATGGTCTCGGCCGCGACGACGCCCTGCGCCTCGGCCACGTGCGCCAGCTGCAGCTTGGCGGTGACGTCGCCGATCGCATAGATGTGCGGCACGTTGGTGCGCATGTAGTCGTCGATCGCGATGGCGCCGCGGTCGGTGAGCGCGACGCCGGTGTTCTCCAGGCCGTAGCCGTCGATGCGGGGCGCGAAGCCGACGGCCTGCAGCACCTTGTCGACGGTGACGGTCTCGACCGCACCGGACTTGTTGTCCTTGATCTGGACGGTGACCTTGGAGCCGTCGTCGTCGATCGTCTGCACGGCCGCACCGGTGGTGATGGTGATGCCGAGCTTCTTGTACTGCTTGGTGATCTCCTTGGAGACGTCGACGTCCTCGTTCGGCAGCGCGCGATCGAGGAACTCCACGATCCGCACGTCCACGCCGTAGTTCTTGAGGACGTAGGCGAACTCCATGCCGATGGCGCCCGCGCCGACGATCAGGATCGAGCCGGGCAGGTCGCGGGTGAGGATCTGCTCCTCGTAGGTGACCACGTTGGCCGAGAGCTGGGTGCCCGGCAGCAGCTTGGTGGTGGTGCCGGTGGCGATGATGACGTTGTCGAACGTGATCGACTCGGTGCCGCCCTTGGTGAGGGCAACATCGAGGGAGTTCGGGCCGGTGAAGCTACCGAGACCGTCGAACTCGTCGATCTTGTTCTTCTTCATCAGGAAGTGCACGCCCTTGACGCGCCCGTCGGCCACCTTGCGGCTGCGATCGAAGGCGGCGCCGAAGTCGAAGCTGACCTCACCGGAGATGCCGAAGGTCTTGGCCTCCTTGTGGAAGATATGGGCCAGCTCGGCGTTGCGCAGCAGTGCCTTGGACGGGATGCAGCCCACGTTCAGGCACACGCCACCCCAGTATTTCTGCTCGACAATCGCTGTTCGCAGGCCGAGTTGAGCGGCACGGATCGCGGCGACGTATCCGCCGGGACCAGCGCCGAGAACGACGACATCGTAGTGGGAAGTCACGACCCCGAGCCTAACTCTGTTTCGGGGAGTTCACCCACCCGTCCCCCACTTAGGTGAGACCGTCCGGGGCCCGCGCGACGGGTGCCGCCGAAGTGACCGATCGGTAGTGTCTGCGGGGTGAGCGCCCGCCGAGTCCCACCGCGCGCGCGGGTCCTGCCGGAGCACCCGATCGAGAGCGAGCGGGAGGTCGGTGCGGCAGTCGACGATCACGGCGGTCGAGGGCGCGCGGAGCCGGGCGCGGTCGCGGGCGAACACGTCGGGCGCACGGAGCCAGGCCTGGGCCGACGGCTCGACGGCACGGTCTCGGTCCAGCTGATGCGGCTGCTGGTGCGCGCCGCGCGGGACGCCGGGGTCGATTCCGCGCAGCTCGCGCGGGTGCCCGGCACCGACGAGGTGGTGCTCGGTGGCGAGCTGAACCGGCTGCCGATGCGTTCGCTGCTCACGCTGTGGGAGCTGATCGCGCAGGCCCGACCCGGCGCGGGTTCGGGCGCCGCGATCGCCGCCGCCGCACCGCTGGGCACGCTCGACACCTGGGACTATCTCGTCACCACCGGCGCCTCGCTGGCGGATTCACTGCGCGCGGCCCAGCCGTACCACCGGCTGGTGACCGCGGCCGCCGAGGGCTTCGACCTGTCCGGCGAGAGCGACCTCACGATCGGCTACCGCACCACGGCCGACGATCCCGCCGTCGCTTCGGTGGTCAACGAGTACGTGCTCGCCTATTACCTGCGCCGCGCCCGCGAGGCCACCGGCCGCCCGCTGGTGCCGACGCGGGTCACGTTCGGGCACCCCGCGCCCGCCGACCGCAGCGGACTGATCGCCGTATTCGGCACCGACAGCATCGAATTCGACGCCGCCGACGACGCCATCACCTTCCACGCCGACGACGCCCGTGCCCCGCTCCCCCGCGCCGATCCCGTGCTGGCCAACCTGATGCGCAGCCACGCCGAACTGGTCCTCGCCTCCGCGCGCCCGGTCGCCGACCCGCTCGACCCCTTCCGCCTCGCCCTGGCCGCCGCCGTCGACGCGGGCGATCCGGCCCTGACCCGAGTCGCGAAGTCCCTCGCCATGAGCGAGCGCACCCTGCAACGCCACCTCGCCGAGCACGGCACGACGTGGCGCGCGGAACTCGACGCCATCCGCTACGAGCGCGCGAAAGACCTTCTGGCCCAGGGGCACAGCACGTCGACCATCGCGCACCGCCTGGCCTTCACCGACGACCGAGCCCTCCGCAAGGCCTTTCACCGCTGGACCGGGACCCCACCCACCGCCGCCCGCGGCTAGCGACGACGCGCTGCCCAGCGCTCCGGCCGGCAACTCTGCGTCGGCGCTGGCGAACCCGCGACGAGCGGGTGAAGGCGGCGGAATTCATGGTTTCGCACCGCTACCGGGATCGCCGGCTCAGGACGTCTGGCGTGGCTCGGCGGGGCGCAGGGTGGTACCGATCTCGTCGGCGAGCAGGAGGCCGGCGAGGCCGTGAGCGTGCTTCTCGCGGCGCACGAGGGAGATGATGTTGACGCTGAACGCGTCACGCACGGGCCGGAAGACCAGGCGACCGTCGCGGAGTTCCTCGGCGATGTCGAATTCGCTGAGGAAGGCGATGGCCTCGCCGGACATCGCGAGTCGTTTCATCGTCTCGATCGAATTGGTGTGGAACGCCGGCTGGATATCGAGCCCCGCCTTGGTGAAGGCCTCGGCGACGATTCCGTGGATCACCATGGACCGGTCGGCGAAGATCAGCGGAAACGGCGTGCACTGGGCGAGCGGAACGGTCTCCCTCGGTGCCAGCGGATGATGCGGGGAGACAACGACTCCGAGCCGGGTGTTCATCTGCCAGCACACCTCGAGTTGCGTCGAGGACGGGATATTGAAGCCGAGCCCGAGATCGGCCTCGCTGTTCTCGATCGCGGCGACGATATCGAGGGTCGACATGGTGCGAATCGAGATCCGGACCTGGGGATGCCGGGCCCGAAACGTCGACGCCGCGGTGGCGACGACGCTGCTCGCCAGACCGGTCATGGTGGCGATGACGACCTCGCCGCTGCCGAGCGCGCGCAGATCGCGGATGTCGGCCACGGTCTCCCGGTATTGCCGCAGCGTCTGGCGGATGTGCGCGACGAGCGCCTCGCCCGCCGGGGTCAGGCGCATCCCACGGGGCAGCCGCTCGAACAGCGACTGCTCGAGCTCGGCCTCGAGCAGCAGGATCTGCCGGTTGATGGCCGACGGCGCGACGTGCAACCGAGCGCCGGCGGCCCGGATGGACCCGAGGCGGGCCACCTCGTCGATGTACTGCAGCAATCGTGAATGGAGCACCGCGCCACCTCCTCGGCAGAGTGTACGAAAATTGTGTACACCTTGTGCGAAAACGAATGCTTGTGGGCAACGGTGCCGATCGCGTCCAATCGATACACGCTCAGCGACAGCGCATATCGAGATGAGGTCCGCAATGCCCGCACAGAATTCGACCACCGAGGTTTCCACCCAGGACCAGCACGTCCGCACGATCTTCGCCATCCTGGAGGGCGAGCAGGAAGCCGACCTGCTGCTGCGCAATCTGCACATTCTCGACGTGCACAGCGAAAATGTTTATCCGGGAACACTTCTGGTGCACAACGAGCGCATCATCGCGCTGAGTCCGGATGAATCCATCGTGCGCTACCGCGAATCCTTCGACGGCGAGGGCCTTTACGCGATTCCCGGACTCATCGATGCGCACCTGCACTTCGAATCCCAGCTCGCGCACCCGGCGGCCTTCGGCGAGGCGATCGTGCCGAGCGGCACGACCACCGTCTTCGGCGAAACCCTCGATTTCGCCAGCGCGGCGGGCGCGGAGGCGGTCGAGGCCGCGCGCGCCCTGTTCGCCGAGCACCACAAACTCCCGTACCGGCTCTACGCCTTCGCCCCCGGCAAGAAGTCCGCACCGGAAATCACCGAGGCGATGCTCGCCATGGACCCGGTGATCGGCCTCGGCGAACTCGCGCACCTGTCGTACATGACCGGCGATGCCGACGACTTCCGCAAATCCGCACTGGGGCGGGCGAACGCGGGATTCGTGAACTGCCACTGGGGTGTCACCTCGCTGTCGGACATGTTGCTGAATTACATGCCGGCGATCGGCGTCGACAACAACCACGACGTCTGGAACGAAGCCGATATCGAGAAGAGCATCCGTTACGGCCTGAACACCCAGATCAAATTCGGCGTCGGCAGCCCCGAGGTGATCCGAACCATGTTGCGCGCCATCGTGAAACGGCGCTGGCCCGCCGAGAACTTCCAGCTCTGCGCCGACAACATCTCGGTGGACCGGGTGCTGCGGCAGGGCCATATCGACTGGGTGATCTCGCTGGCCGTCGAGATGGGTATGCCGCCGATCCAGGCGATCAAGATGGGCACGCTGTATGCCGCGCGCTCGTTCCACAAGGACCGCGACCTCGGCTCGCTGAGCCCCGGCCGTTTCGCCGACATCGTGCTCACCGACAGCCTCTCGAAGATCAACCCGCGCTATGTGTTCAAGGGCGGCAAGCTGGTCGCCAAGGACCGGCGGCTGCTCGAACCGGTCGGCATCGACTATTCGGTGCTGGCCAAGCGGCCCCGGCCCGGCCTCGACGACCTGCGGCCCGAGCAACTCGATCTCACCCCGCTCGAGCTTTCCGCCGACGGCACGCGGGCCAAGGTCTTGCTCTTCGACGTGTACGGACGCGGCCACCTCAAGTTCGCGCAGGAGGTGTGGGTGCCGGTGCGCGACGGCGCGGTGGTCCCCGAGCTCGACGGGGTGCGGCTCAACCGGATCTCGGTCGTGCAGCGCTACGCCGACGGCGCGCGGCACACGGTGAACGGGCTGTTCAAGGGCGTCTCGATCGATCGCGGCGCGGTCGCCACCTTCTGGCCCGCGCCCTCGGCCTACTTCGTGGTCGTCGGCTCCGACAGCACCGAGATGTGCGCCAACCTGCGCGAACTCGACCGCCTCGTCGGCGGCTGTGTGGTCACCGAGGACGGCGAGGTGAGGGCGGTGCTGCCGCTGGACTTCTACGGCGTGATGGCCGACATGGACCTCGCCGAGCTCGTCGAGGCGACCCGCTCGATCGATGACGCCCTGGCGAAGCTGGGCCATCACAACGAGGGTGAGCCGGTGGTCAACAAGCTGCTGACGCTGTTCATCTCGCTCGACCGCTTCGGCTTCATGAAATAGCCTCGGCTACCAGAGCAAGGGATCCACCGTTATGCAGCACGACAAGAACGCGGCAGTCATCGACAACGGAAACAAGGTGCGCCGCTGGATCACCTACGTCGCCGGGATCTACATCCTCACCCTCGGCCTCAGCCTGGCCATCAGGGCGGGAATCGGGATCTCCCCGCAGAGCAGCCTCACCCGCACGATGACGCTGGTGTTCACCCCGCTCAGTCAGGGCAACTACAACCTCATCCTCGAGGTCATCATGCTCGGCCTGACTTTCCTGGTCCGGCCGAAGGCATTCAAGGCCAGCTATTTCCTCTCGATGATTCCGGCACTGGTCCTCGCACTGCTGCTGGACTTCAACCTGTGGGTCACCGAGTGGATACACCTGGAGCCGTACGCGGCCAACCTGGTGCTGCTGGTCTTCGCCGACGCGATGCTGGCGCTCGGGTTGTTCCTGATGATCCGCGCGAATCTGATCCTGATGCCGATCGACCTGTTCGTGAACACGATCCAGCAGAAGACCGGACGCAAGTGGGGCAACATCAAGACGGTGTTCGACTGCACGCTGCTCGCGCTGTCGGCGTGTATCGGGCTGTTCTTCCTCGGCGCACCGCATTTCATCCGCGAGGGCACGATCATCAACGCGATCCTCGTCGGGCAGTACGTGAAGGGGTACTTCTTCCTGTACGAGAAGTTCGTGGCGCGTAGGCGCTCTGCGCAGCCGGTGCCCGTCGCCGACTAGTTCGCACCGCTGCCGCCCGGTCCTGTCGTGAATGGACCGGGCGGTGGCGTGCGCGGACCTGGGCACGCGCTCGCGGCGGCCATAGCGTGGTGATCACCGGCGCCAATACCGGCAAGATGCTGGTCCGCCTGGCGTGATCGGCCATCGCCGCCCCGCCCACCTCAGCTCGCCGTCCGTGAGCGTCGTCGAGCGGTGGCCTCTCTCGGCCGTCGACCCGGTGACGCGGCGGACACCGGTTCGGCAAGGTCCGCTAGCCCACCCGGCGGGCGCGGCGGAGGGCCAGGCCGCCCAGAGCCGTCGCGATCGCGCCGACCAGGATGGCGACGAAGGCGCCACCGAGTCCGTTGCCGGTGCCGAGACCGCCGTCGGCGGTGACCGCGACGACCGTGCCGACACCCAGGGCGAGCAGCCCTGCGAGCAGGGCGATGGTGGCGCGGGTCGCGGTGCCGGAGCGGGCCAGGGCCAGTCCGCCGACGATCACTCCGGCGAGGCCGAGGACGGCGGCCGAGGAGGCGCCGAGCCGGCCCGCGCTCAGGTCGTAGACGTCGGCGGCGGTGGCCGGTGCGGCGGCGGTATTCGCGAGGGAGAGGAGGTGGAGTGGCATGGCGGGCTCCTTCGTCGGAGGACTTGACGCTGTCGATCATCGGCGCCTCGAAGGCCCGGGACATCGTGCGCACGTGGACAATTCGCGCTGCTCCGGCGGCAGTAGCCGCTACCCCGAGTGTGGTAGGCGGCCGTTGTGTACCGCGTTCGTGGTAGTCGCGGGATCATCCCCGTGCGGGATTCGGCCGTGCCCGCGGCGGGCTACTGTGCACAGATGAGCAGGGCACGGATCACCGACTGGGTGGTCGCCGTCGGTGTGGCGGCGGTCCTGCTGGTCACCGGGCTCGGCCGGGAGCACATCGGACCCGGCTGGCTCGGCTACGCGCTGCTCGTGGCCGGGGGCCTCGCGCTGGCGGAGCGACGGCGGGCGCCGGTCGCGGTCCTGCTGGTCACCGGACTGTGCGCAGTCGGCTACCAGGCGCTCGGCTTCGACGTCCCGGTCATCGCGTTCCTGTTCGCGGTGTACTTCGCGGTTCGGGCCGGACATCATCTGGTCGTCGTCCTTGCGGCGGTGGCGCTCATCGCCGCGCTCCCGCTGGCCGCGCTGGTCACCCTGGACGACACCGGGGCGGCGCTGGCTCGCGGCCGCGACGCGCTCGAGCTGGCCTGGCTGATCGCCGCGGGCGCGGCCGGGGAGGCGCTGCGGCAGGCCGAGCGGCGCGCCGACGAGGCCGAGCGCACCAGGGAGGAGGCCGCGCGGCGCCGCGCCGACGAGGAGCGTCTGCACATCGCCAGGGAACTGCACGATTCGCTTACCCACCAGATCTCCGTGATCAAGGTGCAGTCCGAGGCCGCCGTCCACGTGGCGCGCAAGCGCGGCGAGGAGGTACCGCCCGCGCTGCTGGCTATCCGGGAAGCCGGGCGCGAGGCGGCCCGCGACCTGCGGGCGACGCTGGCCGCCCTGCGCGACGACGAAGCGCCGCGCCCCGGCCTCGCGCACGTCACCGACCTCGTGGACAAGGCCCTCGCCGCGGGCATCGACACCACGCTGACCGTGGCGGGCGACCACACCGACGTGCCCGCCGCGGTCAGCCGGACCGTCTACCGCGTCGTGCAGGAGTCGCTCACCAATATCGCCAGGCACGCCGACGCCGCGACCGCCACGGTGCGCATCGACCGCGGCCGCGACGCCCTCACCGTCGACATCGTCGACGACGGCAGGGCCACCACCGACGCGCCGCCGACCCCGGGGGTCGGGCTGCTCGGCATGCGCGAACGGGTCACGGCGCTCGGCGGCCACCTGCGAGCCGCACCCCGAGCCGGGGGCGGCTTCGCCGTCCATGCCGAATTACCCTTGGAGCGGCGATGATTCGCGTCCTGCTCGTCGACGACCAACCGCTCATCCGCAGCGGGTTCCGCGCCCTGCTCGACATCGAGGACGACATCGAGGTGGTCGCCGAGGCCGCCGACGGCCGCGCCGGCGTGGAGCTGGCTCGGCGGCACCGGCCCGACATCGCGCTCATCGACATCCAGATGCCGGTCCTCGACGGCATCGAGGCGACCCGGCGCATCGCCGCCGACCCCGAACTCACCGACGTGCACGTAGTCATCCTGACCAACTACGGCCTGGACGAATACGTCTTCGACGCGCTGCGCGCCGGTGCGGCCGGCTTCCTCGTCAAGGACATCGAAGCCGAGGACTTCCTGCACGCCATCCGGGTGGCCGCCCGGGGTGACGCCCTGCTCGCGCCGTCGATCACCCGCCGTCTGATCGCGCGCTTCGTCGCCCAGCCGCGCGTGCGGGCACCCGGCCCCGGGCTCGACGAGCTGACGACGCGCGAACGCGAGGCCGTCGCGCTCGCGGCGCGGGGCCTGTCCAACGACGAGATCGCCGCGCGGATGGTGATCAGCCCGCACACGGCCAAGACCCACCTCAACCGGGCCATGACCAAGCTGCACGCCCGCGACCGGGCGCAACTGGTGGTCTTCGCCTACGAATCGGGCCTGGTAACGCCCGGCTGAACGGGCTACCGCCGCCAGACCTGGCTCGCCACCCTGGCGAAGTTGCCGCCGAAGATCGCGGCCCGCTCGTCGACGGTGAATCCGCGATCGGCGAGCAGGTCGTCCAGACCGGGCACATCGGAGAGGCCGAGGAAATCCTCGGGCGGCGTCCAGTGCAGCGGCCCCCACCGGGTGTAGGACTCCGAGAACGCGCCGGGGTTCGCGCGGATCTCCTCGTTGAACTCCTCGCCGTCGAAGGAGTAATCCGAGCTGACGCCGATGTGCTCGATGCCGACCAGGTCGACACCGTATCGGATGTGGTCGGCCATGGCCGCGACGCGTTCGGCCCGCGCGCCGGGCTCATTGTGCCCCAGGAAGATTCCGACGCCGTTGATACCGATCACACCGCCCGTCGCGGCACAGGCGCGGGCCTGCTCGTCGGTGATATTGCGCGGATGTTCCCACAGGGCGGAGAAATTGGAGTGACTGTAGATCATCGGGGCGCGGGTGTGCGTGGCGATGTCGAGGCCGGTACGGCGGGAGCAGTGCGAGCCGTCGGCGAACACGCCGACCTCGTTCAGCTTGCGCACCAGGTCTTTTCCGTATTCGGTGAGGCCGGTGTCATCGGTGTCCAGGCAACCACAGCCCGCCGGGTTGGCGTGGTTGTAGGTGGGCAGCAGCGAGCGCACGCCGAGGCCGTGGAACAGTTCGACATTGTCGAGGTCGCCGTCGAGCGGAGCGGAGTCCTCCAGGTCGAAGGCCAGCGAGATCACCTCGGGCGCACCGATATCCGCCGTTTCGGCGACGAGCCGGAAGCGCGGGTCGGCACTCGCGTCGGCCCGGAAGCGGTGCAGCAGGGCCAGTGAATCCGCCTTGGTCTGCGCCGAATACCCCACGTTGACCGACAGGTACGAGCCGAGCGGATACCGGGCGAGCTCGTCGATGCGCGCGGTGTGATGCAACGGCAGGCAGCAGTGCTGCTCCCACAGGAACGGCGCCATGGTCACCTCCGGTCATTGTTCGTGACCTGCGATCCTACGTTTCGCGGCCCGACCGGAACCGCAGCGACGCTAACGCGCTACCAGCGGCCTCCGATCAATCAGTACCTTCCTCCCACTGCCAAGTAAGGCGGTGCGACATGCGTCGCTTCCTCATCCTCCTCACTACGATCGTGGCCTGCGCGGGCCTGTGGACGATCCCCGCCGCGGCCGCCCCGTCCGCCTGCGACCTCACCTGGGGCTCGCTCGACGAGAAGAACCCGGCCTACTCGCGGGCCACCGTCACCGACGTGCGCGCGGGCCGTCACGACTGCTTCGACCGCCTGGTCGTCGACCTGGCCGGCCCCTCGGCGGGCTACCTGGTCCGCTACGTCGACACCGTCACCGAGGACGGCTCCGGCCACCCCGTCCCCCTGCGCGGCGGCGCGTTCCTGCAAGTCACCGTGAACGCTCCCGCCTACGACGACGCGGGCGAGATGACCTACCGGCCCGCCGATCGCACCGAACTCGTCGACGTCACCGGCTACCAGACCTTCCGTCAGGTCGCCTGGGCCGTCTCGTTCGAAGGCCAGTCCTCCCTCGGCCTCGGCGTCCGCGCCCGCCTCCCCTTCCGGGTGTTCACCCTCGACCACCCTTCCCGCGTGGTGATAGACGTCGCGCACCACTGGTGACCGCCGTTTGCCCACATCGGCAACAATGTGGGGATGAGCGGCGTTGAGCAGAACGTGACCGATCCCTATCTCTGGCTCGAGGACGTGACCGCCGAGGCGGCGCTGGACTGGGCGCGAGCCCGCAACGACGTGGTGCGGCGCCGGTTCGCGGCGACCGACCGGTTCGCCGAACTCGAGCGGCGCGTGCTCGCGATGCTCGACGACGACACCAAGATCGCCTACCCGGGGCGGCGCGGGCAGTGGCTCTACAACTTCTGGCGCGACGCCGAGCATCCGCGCGGGCTGTGGCGGCGGACCACGTTCGAGTCCTACGCCACCGATGATCCCGAGTGGGATGTGCTGATCGACGTCGACGCGCTCGCCGAGGCGGACGGGGAGAACTGGGTGTGGTCGGGCGCCGCGGTGCTGCGTCCATCGCAGGAACGCGCGATCATCCACCTCTCGCGAGGTGGCGCCGACGCCACCGTCGAGCGCGAATTCGATATGACCACAAGGCAATTCATCGAACCCGCGGACGGCGGGTTCTTCCTCCCGGAAGCCAAGTCGCGGATCGGGTGGATCGACGCCGACACCGTCTACGTTGGCACCGATTTCGGCCCGGGTTCGCTCACCGACTCCGGGTATCCGCGCATCGCCAAGCGGTGGCGGCGCGGCACCGAACTCGCCGCCGCCGAAACGGTGTTCGAGGGCAAGCCGAGTGATGTCTCGATCAGCGCGGGCTACGACCGTCACCCGGGCTACGAGCGGCACTACCTGCACCGCTCGACCGACTTCTACAACTCCGAGGTCTCCCTCCTCGACGACGGCGAGTGGCGACTGATCGAGACCCCCACCGACGCCGACGTCGACTGGTACCGCGACTGGCTGCTGGTGCGTCTGAAGACCGAATGGACACCGGGCGAAACCACGTTCGCACCGGGCAGCCTGCTGGTCACCGATATCAACGACTTCCTCGCCGGTGGACGGGAATTCGAGGTGCTGTTCGCACCCGATCCGCATACGTCGCTGGAATCGTGGGGCTGGACCGAGAACCACCTGATCCTCACCACCCTGCGCGATGTGCAGACGGGACTGCGCGTGCTCACCCCCGGTCCCGACGGCTGGTCCAGCACAGAACTCGCCGACTCGCCCGCCATGTCGAACACCTCGGTGAACAATCTCGACCCGCTCGAGGGTGGCGACGAATTCATGCTCACCACCACGGGTTTCACCACACCGACGACGCTGCTCAGCAGTGCGATCGGCGAGTCGGCCACGGTGCTCAAGCAGGCGCCCGGCTATTTCGACGCCGAAGGCATCGAGGCGGAGCAGTTCTTCGCCACCTCCGATGACGGAACGGCCGTGCCCTACTTCGTGATTCGCCACCGTGACCGCAAGGGCACGCCCGGCCCGACCATCATGGACGGCTACGGCGGATTCGAGATCTCGCGGACCCCGGCGTATCTGGGCGCGGCGGGCATGGGCTGGCTGGAGAAGGGTGGCACCTTCGTGATGGCCAATATCCGCGGCGGCGGTGAATACGGGCCCGAATGGCACACGGCCGCATTGAAAGAGCACCGGCACCGCGCGTTCGAGGACTTCGCCGCGATCGCACGGGACCTCGTGGACCGGGGCATCACCACCCCGGACCGGCTCGGCGCCAAGGGCGGCAGCAACGGCGGACTGCTGATGGGCGTGATGCTCACCCGCTACCCGGAACTGTTCGGCGCGATCGTCTGCCAGGTGCCGCTGCTGGACATGCGGCGCTACCACCTGCTCCTGGCGGGCGCGTCCTGGATCGCCGAGTACGGCGACCCGGACAAGCCGGAGGAATGGGCCTACATCAGCGAGTACTCGCCCTATCAGAACACCGATCCCGGCAGGCAGTACCCGCCGATCCTGCTCGCCACCTCCACCCGTGACGACCGGGTGCATCCGGGGCACGCGCGGAAGATGGCGGCGCTGCTGGAATCGGAGAACCGCACCGTCTGGTACTACGAGAACATCGAGGGCGGACACGGCGGCGCGGCCGACAACAAGCAGGCCGCGCACCTGTCGGCGCTGGTCTACGAGTTCTTCACGCAGATGCTGATGGAAGGGCGACGCTCGGCGTAGGGGCTCAGCGGTCGCGCAGCCACTTCTCGACCGCGTCGACGGTGGTGTCCGGGTTGGTGATCCAGCCGTTGTGCCCGAGGGCCTCCGGCTGGAACCACCTGGTCACCTGCGCGGCCGGCAGTTTGCCGAGCAGGTGGTCGGCCGAGGACTGCGGCGCCAGCTCGTCACCGGCGATGGTGATCGACAGGATCGGGAACTTCAGCCGCGAGATCCGTTCCTCGTAGTCGATATCGGCGCCGACCGGCACGAACCGCCCGGTCCTGGCCAAGCGGGCCCAGTCCGACATGAGCACTTTGGACTGCCTGCCGAACGCCCGGCGGCCGAGCATGTCGCCCGGCCAGAACCCGGCCAGATTGGAGGCGACCGCCACCGCCGCCGTGCCGACCAGCATGCCCGGCGCGAGCACGCCGCGATAGCCGCGGAAATACGGTGTACCGGAGGCGATCAGGATCAGCCCGGCGATGCGGCCGCGCGCCCTGGCCGCGTACATGACCGCGAGCTGGCCGCCCATGCTGTGACCGAGCAGGTAGGGGGTACTGCCGGGGAACCGGTCGCGCACCGCCTGGAGGATGGCGGGGAAGTCGACGGACGCCAGTTCGTGGTAGCCGTAGGCGCTCTCGGCGTCGGGTCGGTGGGTGCTGTCGCCGTTGCCGCGCAGTTCGCCGATGGCCACGTCGAAGCCGCGCTGGGCCAGGCGGTCGCCGAAGTACTCGTAGAACTCGCCGGGCACGGCGAGGCCGGGCACGATGACCACCACGGGTCGTGGCGCGTCGGGGGTGACGGTATGGCGATGCGGGCCGCGGGCGGGGATCAGCCGTACCGGCAGGGTCGTGCCGTCGGGGACCTGGATCGGGACGAGCTCGACCCGGGGCATCAGGCCCCTACCGCACCGAGGATCACCCGGCTCAGCACCTGGATCACGTCGTCGAGCGGTGGCCGCGGGTCCGAGCCGCTCCAGCCGTCGACCACGTAGTTCACCGCGCCGATGATCGCCAGCACCCGCAATTCGTAGTCGCCCGCGGGGATCTCGCCGTGCATGGCCGCGTCCTCGGCGGCGCTGGCCAGTAGCGAGCCCCACACCCGGCGCAGTTCGAGCCGGTACTTCTCCACCTTGGGGCCCGCGCCGACGACCTCGACCAGGGCCACCCGCGCCTTGCGCGGATCGGTGCCGATGGTCTCGACGTAGGCGCGCACGGCCGCGTCGATGGACTCGAGCACGGTGGCGTCGGACTTCGCCTCGAGGGCGGTGGCGACCGCTTCGCGCGATTGCCGGTCGATCTGCTCGTACAGTTCCAACAGCAGCGATTCGCGGCCGGTGAACTCCTCGTAGAACTGCCGAGACGAGAGCCCGGCGTCCTTGCAGATGGCACCGACCGAGCTGTTGGCGTACCCGTCGCGCGCGAAGACCGTCAGGCCTGACTCCAGAAAACGCGCACGCCGCTGGCGTTGCCGGTCCTCTACGGGCTGCCCGGCATACATTCGTCCCGTATTCGCATCCTGTGACATTGTCGCTGACAATACCGAAGGGCCCGATCCCCTCGTCATGGATCGGGCCCTTCGGCTGCCCTCCCGGCTTACCGCGCGTTAGCCGAAAGTTGGCTGGTGTCTGCTCAGTTGCCCGAGGTCTGCGCCGAGCCGGTGCTCATCGAGCTGCTGAGCAGGCCGAGCAGCAGGCTCAGGATGCCGCCGTCGCCACTGCTGCCACTGTTGTTTTCGGTGATGTAGTAAAGCATGGTGCAACTCCAGTTGATGCTTTGTGACGTCGCCGTCACTGGCCATTTGCCATCTCGGACGATACTCAGCCCCAAAGTGAAGTGAGGCCGTTTTAAAGGAATTCCCTAGAACTTTCTTGCCGCTTGCGCGCGTCCGACGCGACTCGGCAGGATGGCAGCCACATGACGACGATCGATATCGCGAACGACAGCCTCGACGGACTGTCGGTGGGTGACGCACTGGGGGCACAGTTCTTCGTACCGGGCCGCTCGGTTCCGGAACTTCTGGCGGGCCGTCCACCCGCGGGCCCATGGGAATGGACCGATGACACCGAAATAGCCTGACCTCGACCGCGCGGCGGCAGAGGCGGCGACGTCGGCCGAGGTGACGCACGCCAACGCGGAGGCGATCGTCGGGGCGATGGCTGTCGCCGTCGCGGCGAGCCATGCCGCGGACTCCCGCGGGCGCTCCTGCGCGCCGGGGGAACTGTTCGACGCGGTGGAGCCCTATCTGATCGAGGGGCGGACCGCGCGCGGGATCCGACGGGCGCGGGTGATGCTCGGACGATCGGTGGCCGAGGCCGCCTACGAGCTCGGCAACGGGGCGCGGGTCAGCGCGCAGGACACCGTCCCGTTCACGCTGTGGGCGGCGGCGAGCTTCCTCGACGACTATCCGCGCGCGATCACGGCCTGCGTCGAGGCCGGCGGGGACGCGGACACCACGGCCGCCATCGTCGGCGGGATCGTGGCCGCGCGGACCGGGGTCGGCGGCGACGGGGTGCCGCACGCATGGCTGACCGCGCGGGAGGACCTGCCGACGTGGGGTTGACGGGGAGGTGAAATCCGACCACGGGCGGAGGGAACCACCGGTCGGGCACGCCTATGCTTACCGCGACCGACCGTCACACGCATCCCGGAGGCACTGTTGCCTAACAATCTCGAAGCCAGCATCGATATCGCCGCCGCGCCGGAGAAGGTGTGGTCGATCCTGGCCGATCTCCGTCGCGTCTCCGAACTCAGCCCGACGACGCTCAAGATGATTCCGCTCGGCGGCGTGCGCGACGGTGCGTTCACCGTCAACGTCAACAAGGTGGGCTGGAAGATCTACCCGACCACCTCGCGCATCGTGACCTTCGAGCCGAACCGTTCCTTCGCGTTCCGGATGAACGAGAACCGCACCGTCTGGCGCTACGACCTCGAGCCGACCGCCACCGGCACGCGCGTGGTGGAGACCCGCACCGTCGACGCCAAGGGCCTGCCCGGGTGGCTGCGTGGGGCCATCAAGGTGGCGATGGGTGGCGAGGAGAAGTTCGAGGCCGACCTGGTCGCGGGCATGCAGGAGACCCTGCGCAAGGTGAAGGTCGCCGCGGAGAGCTGACCCGATCGACAACACCGAGAGCCCGCCGGATCCGTCCGGCGGGCTCTCGCCGTTTCTAGGGCAGATCCTGCCTGATCTCCTCGAACGCCTGCGCGGTCCGCGCCAGCAGCGCGGTCAAGGTGGCGAACTCGTCGGCGGTGAAACGGTCGGCGGCGGCGCGCTCCACCGCGATCGCGCGCGCGTCGGCCGCCGCGGTCAGCTCCTTGCCCGCCTCCGTCAGCCGCGTCTCGAGCACGTTCCTGTGCCATTCGTGCGGTGAGCGCTCGACCAGGCCGCGCTCCTGCAGATTGGTCAGGACGGTGTTCATGGTCGGCGGCGTCACCCCTGCCAGCCGGGCCAGGGCAGCGGCCGAGATGCCGGGGTTCTCGGCGAGATACATCAGCGCGCTGAACTGCGGAACCGTCAGCCCGGCCGGTTTGAGCGCGGCTGTTTTCGCCGCGATCATCGCTTGCTCGGCACGCTTGAGAAACGTGCCCAGCCTCTCGGTCGAGGGCATGGACGTCATGGGGGCATGGTATCCGCCCGACTCGAAGCAAGACTCTTGACGATCATTAGAGTTCTAATCTACATTTCTGCTCGTCGCTTGATGTCTGGCATTACATGAACGAGAGGCTTCATTATGATCAGGACAGGTACGACCCTCGTCACGGCCATCGCCTGCCTGGCCGTCACCGCCTGCGGTACCGACGCCCCCGCCGCCACCCCCACCCTGAGCACCGCCTACGAACTCCCCGGCGCCGCCGTCTACCCCGAGGGCATCGCGGTGGACGCCCGCACCGGCGACAGCTACGTCGGCTCCTACGCCGACGGCACCGTGTACCGGGCCACCGGCGCCGCGACCCGCGCCGAGGTGTTCCTGCCCGCCGGAGCCGATGGCCGCAAGACCACCAACGGCCTGCGCGTCGACCGCGCGGGCAGGCTGTGGGTCATCGACTCGACCGCGGGAGTCATGGTGTACGACACCGGTTCTCGCGCGCTGCTCGCCAGATACGATGTGCCCGGCGCGGATCCGCGCTTCGTCAACGATCTCGCCTTCGGCGCGGACGGCAGCGCCTACCTCACCGACAGCGTGCGCAATGTCGTCTACCGAGCCGATGCCGACCGGATCGCCACGGGCCGAGGCGAATTGACCGTCGCCTTCGACCTGGCACCCACGCTCGGTCCGCGCGCTCCGCAGGTCTTCGAACTCAACGGCATCGTGGCCGACGAAGCCGGTCGGTACCTGCTGGTCGTCGCGATGTCGGCGGGCGAGCTGTACCGCATCGATCTTTCCGGTGGCGAGCCGATCCGCGAGGTCGCGTTGAGCGGCGGCGATGTGCGCCACGGCGACGGCATGGAATTGCGCGGCGACACCCTGTGGGTGGTCCACAACACCGACAACACCATCAGCCGCTGGAAGATCACCGATGACGGCGCCACGGCGACGCGGGAGCGCGAATTCCACGATCCCGCGTTGAGTATCCCCACCACGATGGCGCACAGCGGAGACCGGGCGCTGATCGTGTCGTCCCAGTTCGACAAGGGCGGGCCGATGGGCGGGGAGGCGAAGCCGGGGACCTTCGTGGTGTCAGCGGTCGACGGGCTCTGAGCGCACGAAATCCTCGAGTACCGTGACGAATTCGTCCGGCTGCTCGACCTGCGGGGAATGTCCCGCGTGCTCGACCAGATGGGTCCGCGCCCCCGCCGCGGCGAATCTGGCGAGCGTGGCGGTGCTGTCGTAGAGGTGATCGTGTCGGCCGTGGATCGCCAGGACGGGCAGGTCGAGGGCGGCCACGCGCTCGTCGAGCGGGTGCGCGGCGAGGTCGTCGGCCCGGCCGCTCACCGCGTAGGCCATCGCGGCGGGGACGGCAGCGCGGAAATCGCGGACCACGGCGTCGGCCAGACCGGGCGCCGAGTCGTAGCGGAACCGCGGCGCGAAGACACCGCGATTGGCCAGCCGGATCACCACGCCGGGAGTGAAGCGCTGCGCCAACCGCACCGTCGACGGGCGGACCACCCAGCGGGCGGCCGCCGGGATGTTCGCGGCGCGATAGTCCGGCGCCTGGCCGACCAGCACCACCCGCCCCACCCGCGAGGTCGTCGTCGCGAGCTCGAGGGCGATCTCGGCGCCGAAGGAATGCCCGACGACCGTCACATCGTCCAGATCGAGTTCCGCCAGCAGCGCCGCGATCGGCGTGGTGCGCGACGCGGCGTCGAAATCGCCCGAGTCGGCGCCCTGGTCGCGCACGTCGACGCGGATCACCCGGAACGAGCGCGCGAGCCGTTCGGCGACGCCGGCGAACCAGTCGACCGAGCCGGGGATGCCGTGGACGCAGACGATCGCCGGAGCGCTCGGTTCACCTTCGTCCACAAACAGCACAATTCACCCTAACGCGCGTCCGCGGGCCGGCGCCGCGACCCGGATCTAGGCTGTCGCTCATGGTCACCGCCCTGCTGTACGGCCTCGGCGCTGTGGTTCCCCTGTTGATCGGCGTCGCGATCGGCTTGCGGTGGTCGCTGCCGAAACCCGTGCTCGGCGCCCTGATGGCGTTCGGCGCGGGCACCATGATCGCGGCGGTCTCGGAGGAACTGTTCGAGCCCGCGTTCCGTGAGCACGGCGCGCTCGTCGCCGGTGCCGCGCTGTTCCTCGGCGCGGGGGTGTATGTCGTCGCCAACTATTTCATCGAGGAGAAGCTCGGCGCCGCCGCGATCGGCTGGGCGCTGCTGCTCGGCACGGTCCTCGACGGCATCCCGGAGAACACCGCGCTCGGCGTCTCGCTCTCGGGTGGCGGCGGCGTGGTGCTGGTGGTCGCGATCGCGGCGGGCAATGTGCCCGAGGCGCTCAGCGGCGCGACCCTGATGCGCGACCGGCACTCCTTCGGCACGGGCCGCATCTTCGCGTTGTGGGCGATCACCGGCGCGGTCCTCGTGCTGGTCACCGTGCTGGGACATGTTCTCGCCGAGGACATCTCACCCACCGCGATCGGCGCCGTGCAAGCCTTCGCCGGTGGGGCGACGATCGCCGTGCTGGCCGATTCGCTCATTCCCGAGGCCTACCGCGAGGGCGGCTGGTGGGTGGGGATCGCCACGGCCGCGGGGTTCTTCGTCGCCTTCGCGCTGGGGTGAGTCAGCGGGTCATGCGGCGTCGCGCGCGCGTCATCATGCGCGGTACGAGTCTGCGGTGCGCGAGGC
>NZ_JARWOJ010000404.1 GCF_029868625.1 Nocardia neocaledoniensis
GCAGGTCGACGTCGCGGGCGCCCGCCGCCGGCGGCAGGGGCGGCGGGGGGGGGGGCAGCAGTGTGAAGCGCCCCGGGGGGGGGCCCGCGCCCCCCGGGGGCGCGTACTCCGCCGGGCCCGCCGCGGCCTCGGCGTCGAGCCCGCGGCGGATCAGATACTGCTGGCCACAGGTCCACGCCGCGTTGGTCGCGAAGTACACCAGCACCGCGATCGGCATGATCGCGCCGCTGACCAGCGCGCCCGCCGGGAACACCCACAGCGACAGCCGCCGCAGGATCGCCGCGGTGCCGTCCCCGGCCGGGGGCGTGAGTCGCGCGGTGAGGTGGGTCGTCAGCGCGGTGAGCAGCACCAGCGGGACGACCAGCGCGGCCACCGCCGCGAGCTGTTCGCCGGCGGCGGTCATGGTCGCCGACAGCGGCGCGCCGAAGACCCGGGCATCGAGGAACGCGTGCACCTCGGGCACCCCGAGCAGATAGTTCGCCGTAGCCCGGTTGGCCTCCACCGACAGGGGGGTGTCGGTCGAGGCGAACGGGCCGACCGCGTACGCGCCGGTGCGGTCGAACGAGCGCAGCACGTGGAACAGGCCGAGGAACACCAGCGCCTGCGCGAGCAGCGGGACCAGGCCCGCGAACGGGCGGACCCCGTGTTCGCGGTGCAGTGCCCGGAGCGCCTCGGCGTGCGCGCGCTGATCGTCGGCATGGCGGCGGCGGATCTTGTCGATCTCGGGTTGCAGGG
The DNA here is from genome assembly GCF_029868625.1 of Nocardia neocaledoniensis. Lineage (GTDB taxonomy): Bacteria > Actinomycetota > Actinomycetes > Mycobacteriales > Mycobacteriaceae > Nocardia > Nocardia neocaledoniensis_A. The sequence continues at coordinate 736 of NZ_JARWOJ010000404.1, forward strand.
ATCGCAGCAGTGCCTGCGAGCGGGCCTGGCGCAGGGCGGGCACGATCAGCAGGGCCCGCACGGTGACGACGAGGGCGACCACGGCCAGTAGCCAGGCGAGTCCGTCGGCGGGGCCGAAGGGGACGGCGAAGAGCCGGTGCCAGCACCAGAGCGCGGCGGACACCGGGAAATAGACGATATCGAGCATGGCGGAACGACCTGTCCGGAAGGGCGCGCGAACGCACGCGGGGGAAGGGGATCACCGGATCCGACAGGCGCGCGGCCTGTCAGGGGTGGTCGTGTCCCGGGGCTCGTGGTCGTGGCCGTCCCGGGGCGTCCGGATTGCTCTGCGGCAGAAAGGCGCCGCGCAGGCGGCGCTGGGCCGATCGTGGTGGTCCCGCCGCGGCCCCCCGCACGGGAACCAGGCGGTGGCCGGTGAGCGCGACCAGCGCGCAGGCCATGGTCGCCGCGAGCGCGCCCGCGGCGAGCAGCTGCGCGGTCTCGCCGCCGGGCATGCTCACCAGGACGACGGCGGGCAACAGGTACGCGAGAACCGCGTAGACCGTGACCATCGCCGGGGATCGCATGCCGATGAGCATACCGAGCCCGGGTAACTGCGACGATGTGTCACGCGCACCCCCGGCACGCGTATCGTGACCACTGTGACCGCACCATCCGCTCAGCACGCGCAGCCCGTCGGCGACGGGCGGGCCACCCGTTGGCAGGGACACAAGGCCAAACGCCGTGCGGAGATGATCGACGCCGCCGTCGAAGTGATCGAGGAACACGGCGTCGAGATCTCGGTGCAGTTGATCGCCGAACACCTGGCCCTGCCGCGACCGGTGGTGTACCGCCACGTCGGCGGCCGCGCCGAGCTCGACGCCCTGGCCCGCCAGCGCATCCTGGAGCTGCTGCTCGCGGAGCTGCTGCCCGCGCTGCGCCCCGACGGCACGCTCAAGGACGCGGTGCGCGGCGCCATCGGCACCTACCTCGGCTGGATCGACCGCCATCCCAACCTGCACCGATTCCTCGGTGACGCCGCGCCCGAGGGCAGCGGCGCCAGTCTCGGTGGCGCGGGCCGCGAGGTCGGTGGTCAGCTGGCCGACATGTTCGCGGCGAGCTTGGCCCGCTTCGGCATCGACTCCGCCCGGGCCAGGCCGATGGCGTTCGGCATGGTCGGGCTCGTCGACGGTGTGGTGGCCAGCTGGCGTGCCGACGCGCAGCCGGTTCTGTCCACCGAGCAGATCCAGGGCATCCTGACCGAGTCGGTGCTGTCGCTGTTCGAGGGCAATGCCCGCAGTCTCGGCGTTCCGCTGCAACGGGATTCGCTGGTCTCCGACCTGCTCGTGGCGCCGGATGCGGCGCCACCGCCGGAGGAGCGTTTCCGCTGACTCACCCCGCCACCAGCTGATAGGTGCGGTGCCACAGCCATTCCACCGGACCGCGCTGGAAGCGGCGCAGCCACAGGTGGGCGAACAGGGTGATCAGGGCGACCACCAGCAGGTAGATCCCGATCGTGAACGGGACCCGCGCGGCCTCGGAGGTCCGGGCCGCCAGCCCGAAACCCCAGCCGTAGCACAGGATCCCGGCGATCAGGTTCTGCAGGATGTAGCAGCTGAGCGCGGTCCGGCCGACCTCGCCGAGCCGGGCGCCCGCGAATCCGACGCGCGGCCTGCGCAGGTAGAACTCCGCGACCGCGGCCAGGATGCCCAGCGCCACGAAGGGTGCGGTGCCGTAGCGGGTGAACAGGACCAGATCGCCGCCGCCGAAGACGCCGACCGAGAAGTCCAGCGGCGCGGCGACGGCGAAACCGATCACCATGAGCCGCTGCCGGATCCGCGCGCCCTCGGGCCGGAACACCCCGGCGTGGTAGAGGCGCGCGCCGAGCAGGAACAGCGCCACCGACATCGGGAACACCAGGATCGCCTCGAGCCGGAACGCCGCCGCGTTGTCGAGGCGGAACAGCACCAGATCCCAGAACGAGCCGTCGGCGTAGGGATTCGGGTCCAGCGGTGCCGAGGTGGCCCGCTCACCGTCGGGCGCGAAGGCCAGCGCGGCCGCGATCAGCGTGAGCATGCTGACGTGGATCGAGGCGGCCACGATCAGCCAGCGCCGTTGCGCCCGTTCGCTCGTCGCCAGCAGGTAGGCGACCACCAGACCGGTCACCGCGTACCCCATCAGCACGTCGAACTCGGCGACCAGCAGGAAGTTCAGCAGGCCGTCGAGGAACAGCAGCCCCGCCCGCCACGGATATTTCCCCGGCCAGCGCCGCCCGCCCCGGCGGGCCGAGGACTGCTGGATGGCCAGGCCGATGCCGAACATCACCGTCAGCAGGCCGAGGAACTTGCCCTGCGCCAGCTGCTGCAACACCCGCTCGGTCCACGCCCAGCCGTCCTCGGCCGCACCGCCCAGATGCTCGATATAGCCGACGAGTCCCGCGGGATCGGTGAAGATCCAGATGTTGGTGCCGAGCGTGCCCAGGATCGCGATACCGCGCAGGACGTCCAGCGCGATCACCCGGCCTGGTCGTTCGGCGGTTCCGGAGGCGAGTTGCTGCACGGATTCGCTCATGGACCGAGTATCGCGATGACCAGGGCGCGACCGGATCGCCCGCGAGGACCATCCGGGGTCCGCCGGGAGGGGGACCCGGGGGTCCCCTGGGCGGAGATGCGGGTGCGGGTCGGACGCGTCGCCTAGGCTCGTCAGCATGCAGCGCATCATCGGAATCGAGGTCGAGTACGGCATCTCGACCCCCACGGAGCCGACGGCCAACCCGATCCTGACCTCCACCCAGGCCGTGCTCGCCTACGCGGCCGCCGAGGGGGTGCCGCGGGCCAAGCGGACCCGCTGGGACTACGAGGTGGAATCCCCGCTGCGTGACGCGCGTGGTTTCGATCTGAGCCGGATGAGCGGGCCCGCCCCGGTGATCGACGCCGACGAGGTCGGCGCGGCGAACATGATCCTCACCAACGGCGCCCGGCTCTACGTCGACCACGCCCACCCGGAGTACTCCGCCCCCGAGGTCGTCGACCCGCTCGACGCCGTCATCTGGGACAAGGCGGGCGAGCGGGTGATGGAAGCCGCCGCCAGGCACGCCTCGAGTGTGCCGGGCGCTCCGCGCCTGCAGCTGTACAAGAACAACGTCGACGGCAAGGGCGCCTCCTACGGCACCCACGAGAACTACCTGATGAACCGCGACACCCCGTTCAGCCACATCATCGCCGGACTGACCCCGTTCTTCGTCTCCCGTCAGGTGATCTGCGGGTCCGGCCGGGTCGGCATCGGCCAGTCCGGTGACCACGCCGGTTTCCAGCTGTCCCAGCGCGCCGACTACATCGAGGTCGAGGTCGGCCTGGAGACCACGCTCAAGCGCGGCATCATCAACACCCGCGACGAGCCGCACGCCGACGCCGACAAGTACCGGCGCCTGCACGTGATCATCGGTGACGCCAACCTGGCCGAGATGTCGACCTACCTCAAGGTCGGCACCACCGCGCTGGTGCTCGACCTGATCGAGGCGGGCGAGGACCTCTCGGAGTTCCAGCTGGCCCGCCCGGTCACCGCCGTGCACCAGATCAGCCACGACCCGTCGTTGCGCGCCACCGTCGCCCTTGCCGACGGCCGTGAGCTCACCGGCCTTGCGCTGCAACGGCTCTACCACGAGCGGGTCGCCAAGTTCGTCGACCGCGAGGGCAACGACGATCCGCGCGTGCGCGACATCGTCGACAACTGGGCCATGGTGCTCGACCTGCTCGAGCGCGACCCGATGGAATGCGCCAACCTGCTCGACTGGCCCGCCAAACTGCGCCTGCTCGAGGGCATGCGCAGCCGTGAGGGCCTGGGCTGGGCCGCGCCCAAACTGCACCTGATGGACCTGCAGTACTCCGATGTGCGCCTGGACAAGGGTCTCTACAACCGGCTGGTGGCGCGCGGGTCGATGAAGCGGCTGGTCAGCGAGCAGGACGTGCTCGACGCCATGACCAACCCGCCCACCGACACCCGCGCGTACTTCCGTGGCGAGTGCCTGCGCCGGTTCGGCGCCGATATCGCCGCCGCCAGTTGGGATTCGGTGATCTTCGACCTCGGCGGCGACTCGCTGGTGCGCATCCCCACCCTCGAGCCGCGCCGGGGTACGAAAGCGCACGTCGGCAAGCTGCTCGACGCCGCGGAGTCGGCCGCCGAACTCGTCGACCAGCTCACCCACTGAGCCGAAAACCGGCACGACCGGGCGACAATCCGATCGCTAATCGACCATGTTGTCGGATCGGCTCGGTAGGGTTGAAGGACGAGCACGATCATTGAGTGGAAGAGGAGGTCGGCTGCCATGGCACAAGAGCAGACCAAGCGCGCCGGGGGTGGCGACGAGGACGAGGGGCCCGAGGGCGACGGCGCCGCAGGACAGGAGCGCCGCGAGAAGCTCGCGGAGGAGACCGACGACCTGCTCGACGAGATCGATGACGTGCTCGAGGAGAACGCCGAGGACTTCGTGCGGGCCTATGTGCAGAAGGGCGGCCAGTGACCTCAGGTGACCCGTTGCGCCTCCATGCCGGACAGGCGCTGTCCTCGTTCACCGAACATCTCCGTATGCACGCACCGGACCTGTTGCCCGCCAACAGGTTCGGTGTCGGCGATCTCACCGCCGGCGCGGACTTCGCGCCGCACGGCACCACCATCGTCGCGGTCAGCTACCGCGGCGGTGTGCTGATCGCGGGCGATCGCCGCGCCACCCAGGGCAACCTGGTGGCCTCGCGCGACATGGAGAAGGTGTACATCACCGACACCTACTCCGCCGCGGGCATCGCGGGCACGGCCGGGCTGGCCGTGGAGATGGTGCGGTTGTTCGCGGTGGAGCTGGAGTACTACGAGAAGATCGAGGGCGTCTCGCTCACCTTCGACGGCAAGGCCAACAAGCTGTCGAAGATGGTCAGGGACAACCTGCCCGCCGCGATGCAGGGGCTGGCGGTGGTGCCGCTGATCGTCGGCTACGACGACCAGGTCACCGACCCCGACAGGGCGGGGCGCATCGTCTCGTTCGACGTGGTCGGTTCGCGCAGCGAGGAACGGTTCGGCTACACCGCGGTGGGGTCGGGCTCGATGTTCGCCAAGTCCTCGCTCAAGAAGACCTATCGCCCCGGTCTCGACCAGGATCTCGCCCTGCGGATCGCGGTCGAATCGCTGGTCGACGCCGCCGACGACGACACCGCCACCGGCGGGCCGGACCCGCTGCGCGGGATCTACCCGACGGTGGTGCTGATCGACGCCGACGGCGCGGTCGAGGTGGACGAGGAACGACTCGGTGCGGTCGCCACGGCCATCGCGGCCGACCGGAGTGCCGCGCAGAACGGGGGTGCCAGCGCATGACGCTGCCGTATTACGCGTCCGCCGAGCAGATCATGCGGGACAAGACCGAGCTCGCCCGCAAGGGCATCGGTCGGGGTCGCAGCGTGGTCGTGCTGGTGTACGACAAGGGTGTGCTGTTCGTCGCGGAGAACCCGTCGGCGACCCTGCACAAGATCAGCGAGCTCTACGACCGCATCGGTTTCGCCGCGGTCGGCAAGTACAACGAGTTCGAGGCTCTGCGCCGGGGCGGCATCCTGCAGGCCGACCTCAAGGGATACCAGTACGACCGGCGCGATGTCACCGGTCGTTCGCTGGCCAACCTCTACGCGCAGAGCCTGGGGTCGATCTTCACCGATCAGCTCAAGCCCTACGAGGTGGAGTTGTGCGTCGCCGAGGTCGGGTATCCGGAGCAGGCGTCCGCCTCGGTGCTGTACCGGATCACCTTCGACGGGTCGATCGTCGACGAACGTGAGTACGTCGTCATGGGTGGCACCACCGAGCCGATCCTGACGGCGCTCAAGGCGGCCTACAAGCCGGGTCTGAGCCTGGACGAGGCGCTGAAGGTGGCGATCGGGGCACTGCAGGCGGGGCAGCCGGAGGCGGACAAGGACAAGCGCGCCCTCGGTGTCGCCTCGCTCGAGGTCGCCACCCTGGAGCAGTCCCGCCCGCGCCGGGCGTTCCGGCGGCTGCAGGGCGCCCCGCTCGAGCAGGCGCTGGCCGGAACCACGGGCCAGCAGGTCACCGAGGTGGCGCTGCCCGAACCCGAGGACGGCGCGGGGGAGTAGTCACCGCCGTCACGATCATGGTCGGGCCCGCGAACCAGCACGGTTCGCGGGCCCGACCGCGTCCAGGTCACCGGGTCGTTCGCTGTCCGAATCGTTGTGAACACGTATGCGAATGGGATGTCCGGAGCGCCGCGCGGGCACTGGTCATGGCTGTAGTGTCGATAGTGTGCAGCGACGAATCATGGGGATCGAGACCGAGTTCGGTGTGACATGCACCTTCCACGGTCACCGTCGGCTGTCCCCCGACGAGGTGGCCCGGTACCTGTTCCGCCGGGTGGTGTCCTGGGGCCGTAGCTCTAATGTCTTCCTTCGCAACGGTGCCAGGTTGTACCTCGACGTCGGATCGCATCCCGAGTACGCGACGGCCGAATGCGACAGCCTGGTGCAGCTGGTCACCCACGACCGGGCCGGTGAGCGGGTGCTCGAGGACCTGCTGATAGACGCCGAACAGCGGCTCGCCGAGGAGGGTATCGGCGGCGACATCTACCTGTTCAAGAACAACACCGACTCCGCGGGCAACTCCTACGGCTGCCACGAGAACTTCCTCGTGGTGCGGGCGGGCGAGTTCTCCCGGATCTCCGATGTGTTGCTGCCGTTCCTGGTCACCCGCCAGCTCATCTGCGGTGCGGGCAAGGTCCTGCAGACGCCGAAGGCGGCCACGTTCTGCCTGTCGCAGCGCGCCGAGCACATCTGGGAGGGCGTCTCCTCGGCGACCACCCGCTCGCGGCCGATCATCAACACCCGCGACGAGCCGCACGCCGACGCCGAGAAGTACCGGCGCCTGCACGTGATCGTCGGCGACTCCAACATGGCCGAGCCGACCACCATGCTCAAGGTGGGCACGGCGTCGCTGGTGCTGGAGATGATCGAGGCCGGCGTGTCCTTCCGCGACTTCGCCCTGGACAACCCGATCCGCGCCATCCGCGAGGTCAGCCACGATCTGACCGGCCGCCGTCCGGTGCGGCTGGCCGGCGGGCGGCAGGCCAGCGCGCTCGAGATCCAGCGCGAGTACTACGCCCGCGCGGTCGAGCACCTGCGCAATCGCGACCGCGATCCGCAGGTCGACGCGGTGGTGGACCTGTGGGGCCGCACCCTCGACGCGGTGGAGGCGCAGGATTTCGCCAAGGTCGACACCGAGATCGACTGGGTGATCAAGCGCAAGCTGTTCCAGCGCTACCAGGACCGCTACAGCATGGAGCTGTCGGATCCGAAGATCGCCCAGCTGGACCTGGCCTACCACGACATCAAGCGCGGCCGCGGCGTGTTCGACCTGCTGCAGCGCAAGGGCCTGGCCAAGCGGATCACCGAGGACGAGGCCGTCGACGCGGCGGTCGAGACCCCGCCGCAGACCACCAGGGCCAAGCTGCGCGGCGATTTCATCACCGCCGCCCAGGAGGCCGGGCGCGATTTCACCGTGGATTGGGTGCATTTGAAGTTGAACGATCAAGCACAGCGCACCGTGTTGTGCAAAGATCCGTTCCGGTCGGTCGACGAGCGCGTCGACCGCCTGATCGCCTCGATGTAGGCGACACCCCCGGACGGGGGGACAGATGACGGGACCGGCGGCGCATGGGAGCGAAGGCGTAGGCGCCACCGGTCCCGTCGTGGTTAGCGGGCGCAGCCGACGCCGCCCCCCGTCGCGTAGGTGGCGCCGCGCCCCGCGATGGACGCGGTCAGGGCCCCTTAGAAGCTGTGGTCGGGGCTCAACGCCGGCCCCCCCCCCCCGCCCAGGGC
>NZ_JARWOJ010000405.1 GCF_029868625.1 Nocardia neocaledoniensis
AGTTGCGCTTCTCTGTCGGGGGCGAGGTCACGGTGGTGGGAATTTTCGTCTGGGGCGACTTGGAATTGTAGCTCGTCCCGTCCTTGCACGAGACCACGCCTATGGCGGACCGGTTGCGGCGCACCGGGGGAGAGGTGGAGCGGGAGGACCGGGGTGGTGTCGTCGCCGCCCCGGCACACGTCGAGCCCGCGCAGCGCGTGCACGGAGGACGCATGGGGCTACTTGGCTTGGTCGATGGTCTGCGTGATCCAGTCGGTCAGCACGGCGGCGGCGCTGGCGTAGAACGTGGACGCGCCCCCGTCCTGGGCGTCCGGAAGGGCGGGGGTCGTGCTGGTGGTGCTGCCCGTCGCGCTCGTTCCGGTGGTTGTCGCGGTGTAGGTGGTGGTCAGGGTGGGCAACTGCGCGCCGGTGAACGCTGCGGTGGTGGCCGAGACGAGATCGGCGGCGACCGGGGCCAGCCCGGTCAGCGTCAGCACCGCCGTCACCGGGTCGCCATCGGCGAGGAATTCCACGGCGGTCCAGGCGATCTCCTGCGCGCGGCCGACGTCGGTGGCGATACGGGAGATGTCGAGTCCGGCCAGGACACCGACGATCTCGGCGGCGATCGTGGCGACGCCGGTGGTGTCCAGCGGCGCGGCCAACGCCAGAGCCTTCGCTACCAGGCGCAGGTCGAGTCCGTCGGCGAGCGCGACCAGCGGGGCGAACTGGTTGTTCAGATCCCCGGAGACGCGGTGCACGCCGCGCACGTCTCCAGCGGTAATCAGTCCGGGTAGCTGGGCGAGGTCGGCCACGATCGCGGGCACGTTCGCGGTGAAGCTGGCGAGCCCGTTCAGGACGGTGACGACCTGGGCCAGGACCTGGGACACGCTGATCTGCCCGGTTGAGCCCGTGCCGAGCCTGATGGTCGGTGTGCTCGTCGTCGTGGTCGGGGCTTTCGTCGTGGTGGTGGGCGAGGTGGTGCTGGTAGGAGCCGGAGTGGTGGCGGTGGTGAGGGCGCGGCTCACCGCGGCGAGGACGGGCGAGGACTCGGCGGTGGTCGAGCAGTAGCTGTCACCCTCGAGGCACAGCGTGCGGACCCGATCGGTCAGCTCGCCGAAGCCCTGCGCGCGCGGCCCGGTGACGCCCTGTCCGGAGACCGGGGTGCCGAGCTGGGCGGTGGCCGGGTCGCGGCGCGGGTCCGAGACCAGCGCGACGGCCAGGACTCGCGTGGCCGGGATCGGGCCGCCTCGGTTGCCGAGCGTGGTGGCGGGGGGGGCGGCGGCCGCGGCGCCCCCGGCGGGGCCGGGGCCCACCCCCCGGGGGGGCGGGGGCCCCCCCCCAACCCGTTTCCCCCCGCCCCCGGGGGGGGGCCCCCCCACGGCGCCGACCGCGACTCCGGCCCACTGCCTGCGGCGCGGCTTGTCGACCAGCCAGCCCGCGGCGGACCTGGCGTACGCGCCGCCGGGCTCGACACCGTCCTCTGGTTGCGGCAGCTCGTCCTCGCCGAGCAACGCCACCGACGTCAGGCCCAGATAGTCCAGTGCCTCGCGCACCGCAGACTCGTACCGCGCATGATGACGCGCGCGCGACGCCGCATGACCCGCTGACTCACCCCAGCGCGAAGGCGACGAAGAACCCCGCGGCCGTGGCGATCCCCACCCACCAGCCGCCCTCGCGGTAGGC
>NZ_JARWOJ010000406.1 GCF_029868625.1 Nocardia neocaledoniensis
GCAGATACGCCGCAGCCGTGGCCGACGCCGGTCCGCCTACGAGCGCTCTTCCGGAATCTCGCCGTAGTCCTGTGCCATGTACCGGCTCGACGCGGGCGCGAACAGCGCGCCGAGCGCGCCGACGACGATGATCGCCAGCAGCGTCCCCCACAGCGGCTGATGCGAGTCGGTCAGCAGCGACCACGCCACCGGCAGCAGCAGCACCTGCGCGATGACCGCGATGGCCCGCCCCCAGCGCTTGCCGCGCAGCAGCCCGATGCCCGCGGCGAGGACGCCGCCGAACAGCACGCCGAACCAGATGGCGGTACCGCTACCGCTGGCCACCGACTGGTCGTGGCCGGTCAGCGCCCGCACGACGAGCACGATCGCGGTGATCACGCCGACCAGGCCCTCGAAGGTCACCAGCGCCCCGGCCACCCGGATCGCCGTCGGAATCCCGCGCGAGCGGGGGTCGTCGCCGGACTGCTGGTCACCGTCTGTCACGTCGCGCTCCACCACACGGCCAAGCCTACGACGCGGCCCTCGGCGCACGCGCGGCACCGCAGCGCACCACCGCACCGCGCGGTCTGTTCACGATCGCCCATTACCCTCGACTCGTGCGGACGCTGCTCATCGTCAATCCGAATGCCACTTCGACCACCCCGGCGACCCGGGATCTGCTCGCCCATGCGCTGGAGAGCCGAACGCAGCTGACCGTCGCGCACACCCAGCATCGCGGCCACGCGGCCGAGCTCGCCCAGTGGGCATCCACGCAGGAGATGGACCTGATCGTCGTGCACGGTGGCGATGGGACGGTCAACGAGACCATCAACGGTTTCCTGCCGCTGCCGCAGGTCGGCGACGATCAGGTCTGGCGACCCCGGCTCGGCATCATCCCCGGCGGCTCGGCGAACGTGTTCGCCCGCGCGCTCGGCATCTCACCGGATCCGGTCACCGCGACGAATCAGCTCATCGATCTGCTCGCCCGCGACGCCGACCGCCGGATCGGCCTCGGACTCGCCGACGATCGATGGTTCACCTTCAGCGCCGGCGTCGGGCTCGACGCTGATGTGTGCGAGTCCATCGATGTCGCCAGGGCGAAGGGCCGCAAAGCCACGCCCGCGCGTTATCTGCGCACCACCGTGCGCCAGTTCTTCCGCGCCCGGCGCGAGGAACCGCGCGTCACCGTGGAGGTCGAGGGACACGATCCGGTGGAGTCGGTCTATTACGCCTTCGTCACGAATTCGAGCCCGTGGACCTATCTCGAGGACCGCCCGGTTCGCACCAATCCGGGCACCACCTTCGAAAGCGGGCTCGGGGTGTTCGCGGTGCGGTCGATGAGTGTCGCCCGCACCCTGCTGCTTGCCCGGCAGTTGCTGGCCGAGAATGGAAATCCCCAGTCGGACATACTGTTCCGCGAAGACGACGTGCCGTCGGTGCACGTCGAAGCGGACGGTGAGATCGGCCTGCAAATCGATGGCGACTTCATCGGAAAACGCAAGATGGTGCATTTCACATCCGTGCCCGGCATCCTCGATGTGGTGGCCCCCAAACCGTCCTGAGCTCGGGACACGCGGAAAAATCTCCCGGTTGCGCTGCGAAAACCGGGAGACGCGAGTACAAAGGACCGGGCGGGTTCCCCTTACGGGGTCTCTAGAGCGTGATCTCCCCCACGGTGCGCCGGACACCTATTGACATCTACGGTGTTCGTGAAAGCATTCACAAGCAACCGTGCGGAAACATTCGAGTCGCACAAGTGAACGATCCACTAACCAGCGGTGCCCTTTGTGGCGCCCATGCGAAGGAGCAGAGGAATGGACTGGCGCCACAAGGCCATCTGTCGCGACGAGGACCCCGAGCTGTTCTTCCCGGTGGGTAACAGTGGTCCTGCGCTCGCGCAGATTGCCGATGCCAAGCTGGTCTGCGCCCGCTGCCCCGTCACTGCCGATTGCCTGTCGTGGGCCCTGAAGTCCGGACAGGATGCCGGCGTGTGGGGTGGAATGAGCGAAGACGAGCGTCGCGCGCTCAAGCGGCGCAACGCGCGCACCCGTACGCGCACCTCCGTCTAGTCGACGAGGAGGCGTTGCCGGGCCAGCAGCCCCGGCCCGGTAACGCATGTGAGAACCCGGCACCTCGCGGTGCCGGGTTTATTGTTGCCCCACAGCGGTTTTCGGCGCTTATCAGCGCGCGGAACGCCGCCCCAGCGGAACCCTGAGCACCGCGTCGGTGCCCACATCGGCACCGGGGTGCAGGCCGATCGAACCCCCGAGTTCGGAGGTCACCAGGGTCCGCACGATCTGCAGGCCGAGCCGGTCGGAGCTCTCCAGGCTGAAGCCGGCGGGCAGGCCACGGCCGTCGTCGCTGATGATCACGTCGAGCCAGCGGGCCGACCGTTCCGACCGAATCGTCACGGTACCGTTCTCGCCCGGGTCGAAGGCGTGCTCGATGGCGTTCTGCACCAGCTCGGTCAGCACCATCACCAGCGGTGTCGCCCGCTCCGCGGAGAACACACCCAGCGAACCCGCCCGGCGCACCTTGATCCTGGCGGTGTGCACCGTGGCCACGTCGGCCATGATCGGCAGCAGCCGATCGACGACCTCGTCGAGGTCGACCTCTTCGTCCACCGACATCGACAGCATCTCGTGCACCGAGGCGATCGAGGTGACCCGGCGCACCGACTCCGTCAGCGCGACCTGCGCCTCCGGATTCTCCGTGCGACGCGCCTGCAGCCGCAGCAGCGCCGCCACCGTCTGCAGGTTGTTCTTCACCCGGTGGTGGATCTCGCGGATCGTCGCGTCCTTGCTGAGCAACGCGCGATCGCGCCGCTTCACCTCGGTGACATCGCGCACCAGCACCGCGGGCCCGGCCAGTTCCCCGCCGGGCCGCATCACCAGCGTGCGCAGCAGCACGGTGGCCCCGCGCGCCTCGACCTCCATCCGGCGCCCGGTGCGCCCGGCCAGCGCGGCCTGGATGTCGGCCACCACCTCCTGCGCGTCGAACGGATCGGTGATCAGCGAGCGGGTGGTCACCGCGAGATCCTGGCCGACGAGATCGGCCTGCATCCCCATGCGGTGATAGGCCGACAGCGCGTTCGGGCTGGCGTAGACGACGATGCCCTCGGTGTCGAGGCGGATGAAACCGTCGCCGGCGCGCGGGCTGGAATGGGTGGCCGCGCGGTCCTCCGGCGTGGGAAAGCTGCCGTCGGCGATCATCTGGCACAGGTCGTCGGCGCAGGACACGTAGGCCGTCTCCAGCGTGCTGCGGACCCGCGAACGCGCCAGATCGGAATCGCGGCTGAGCACCGCGATCACGTCGTCACCGCAGCGCACCGGAATGGCTTCGCGGACGGCGTGCACCGGACTGGGGTGATAGACCCCGCTCACCTCCACCTCGGTGTCGGTGCGCACCGTGCGCCCGGTGAGCAGTGCCTCGAAGACCTGCGGGAAGTCCGCGCGCGAGGCCGTGGTGTCGACCTTGTCGTCGAGGTGCACGGTGGGCGCGGTGGTCGGCCGGATCTGGGCGACGCACACCACGTCGGCGCCGTCGGCGACCGGTCCTGCGCCCACCCACAGCAGCAGATCCGAGAACGAGAGGTCGGCCAGCAACTGCCAGTCGCCCACCACCCGCTGCAGATGATCCACGGCGATACCGGGAAGGTCGGTGTGTTCGGCCAGGAGCTCGCTCAGTGTTGCCACGCTGGATCTACCGCCGTGCCGTTACGCGATGGTGGCGATCAGATCGCCCGCTTGTAGGACCTGGCCCGGCGTGACGTCGATCGAGGTGACATCGCCCTCGACCTCGGTGAGGACCGGGATCTCCATCTTCATCGACTCGAGCAGCACCAGGGTCTGATCGACCTCGACATGCTCGCCCACCGAGACCTCGACAGCGAGCACGGTCGAAACCATCTCCGCGCGCACTTCTTCAGGCATGGCACCCCGTTCACGTAGTCGTTCGGCCACCGCGATGCGGTGCTGGCCGTATCCGCCGAAGCTACAGCCAACCACACGTGGAACAATGGCCGTCGATCAGACCGAAGAAGGGAGCCACCTATGGGTAAGCGTGGACGTAAGAAGCGCAGCCGCAAGGGCAACGCAGCCAACCACGGCAAGCGGCCCAACTCCTGAGCCGCGCTCAGAAGCTGGAAAAGGGGCACCCGATGGGTGCCCCTTTTTTGTGTCTCGACCGAGTGCTCAGCCCTCGGTGGTCTCGATCCTGGTGACCGTGATCGAGCGGTGGATCTCCAGTTTCAACCGGTCGCGCAGGCCCTCCGGAGCGTGCTCACCACCGCATTTGCGGCTGAGCAGGCTCTTGATCTTCTCCTCGATGCCGTAGGCCTCGATGCACGGACTGCAGTGGTCCATGTGCTCCTGGAGCCGGTCCCGGGTGGCCTGATCGCATTCGCCGTCGAGCATGAGCCAGACGTCCGCGAGAACCGCGGTGCAGTCCATCTCCATATCGGGGTCGCTCACTTGACTACCTCCTGGCGTTCCCCACGGTCGAATCCACGTTCGCGCGCCACGTCGGCGAGCAAACCCTTGAGCTGTTTGCGGCCGCGATGCAGCCGGGACATCACGGTACCGATCGGGGTGCCCATGATGTCGGCGATTTCCTTGTACGGGAAGCCTTCGACATCGGCGTAGTACACCGCCATCCGGAACTCCTCCGGCAACTGCTGCAACGCGGCCTTGATCTCGTCGTCGGGCAGGGCGTCGAGCGCCTCCACCTCGGCGGAGCGCAGACCCGTCGAGGAATGCTCGGCGGTAGCCGCGAGCTGCCAGTCGGTGATCTCGTCGGTCGGGTACTGCGCGGGCTGGCGCTGCTTCTTGCGGTAGGAGTTGATGTAGGTGTTGGTCAGGATGCGGTACAGCCAGGCGCGCAGATTGGTGCCCTCTTTGAAGGACTTGAATCCCTGGAACGCCTTGACATACGTCTCCTGCACCAGGTCCTCGGCGTCGGCCGGGTTCCTGGTCATCCGCAGGGCGGCGCCGTAGAGCTGGTCGAGCATCGGGAGCGCGTCGCGCTCGAACCGTGCCGCCAGCTCGGCTTCGTCGACTCCTGAGCCGGATGCCCCGGCAGGCACCACGTCATCGTCGCTCGTCACACCAATCCCTTCGATCGCCGTAGTCACCGAATCTACCGGCACTACGGAATCGAGCGGCAATCGCGCACCCCCGGGCGAGCTGGGACGCTCCTCGAGCAGCAGTGTCACGCTCTCTCCTTCACGGGTCACGGGCGGGTGTTCGTCATTCGTGTGCAACATGCACCCCCGGATCCGTGTTCCCGGGCCGCCCGAAATTTGTTTGCCGAGGGGTGCCGGCGCGTGGTTACTGTGACGCCCATGGCATCGACTCCGGCGATCAAGGCGCTCACCGCCGCGGGGATCACGCACCGCGTGCACAGTTACCACCACGATCCGCGGGCGGAGTCCTTCGGTGACGAGGCCGTGGACGCTCTCGGCGGGGAGCTGGGCGTGCGGGCGGAGCAGATCTTCAAGACGCTGGTGATCGAGCTGTCCACCGGCGCACTGGCCGTCGCCGTGCTGCCGGTGCCCGCCAAGCTGTCGTTGAAGGCGGCCGCCGCGGCGCTCGGCGCGCCGAAGGCCGCCATGGCGGACAAGACGAAGGCCGAGCGCACGACCGGGTACGTCCTCGGTGGGGTCAGCCCGCTCGGGCAGCGCAAGAAGCTGGCCACCGTCGTCGACGCCTCGGCGCTGACCTGGGACCGGGTGCTGTGCAGCGCGGGCAGACGGGGCCTGGAGATCGAGCTCGCCCCCGCCGATCTGGTCCGCGCCGCCGACGCGGTCACGGCGCCCATCACGAGCTGAAGCCATCCGATCGAGGTCCGGTTCCGAATCCACTGCGACGCATTCCGCGCCCGGTACGACCGATTCGACCCGAGGATGTGATGCGAGAAATGTCCACTCGTTCGACGATCGCCACCCTGTCCGGTGCTCTCGTCCTGACCTTCGGCGCGCTCACTTTCGCCGCGCCCGCCACCGCCATCCCGCCGGTCGCGCCCTCGGCGCCGACCGAGCCCGGCGACTACCCGCTCAACGGGCAGGGCAGCCCGAAGAACTCACCGCAGGCCGCGCCGCAGGAAGACGAGAAGGCCGAGAAGGCGGAGAAGC
>NZ_JARWOJ010000407.1 GCF_029868625.1 Nocardia neocaledoniensis
GGGGTGGGGGTGTGTGGTCTGCTGGCGAAAGAGGCCGAGAAGCACAGTCCGGGAGCGGGTTTCATCCCGGCCAGGTTCACCGTCGACCTGTTCCGGCCGGTGCTGAACGAGCCGATCACCCTGCGCAGCGAGGTGGTACGCGCGGGCAACCGCGTGCGGGTGGTCGACTCCTGGATCATGCAGCACGGCCAGGTGCGGGCCAGGGCGACGGTGCTGTACCTGGCCGCCACGGACAACCCGCCCGGCGAGGTCTGGGAGCCCACCCGCGATCTGCCCGTCCCCGCCCGTCGCCTCGACGATCCCGAGGGCGCCCCGCCGCTGCTCAAATGCGGTGACGGTGACTGGACCACCGATTTCGCGGCCGTCCAGAACGCCGAACGCAAGGTCGCCTGGCACAATCTGCCGCCGCTGGTGGCCGGCGAACCGTTCTCACCGTTCCAGCGGGCGGCCGCGATCGGTGACGTCACCAATCTGGTCTGTCACTGGGGCTCCGAGGGCGTGGGTTACATCAACACCGACGTCACCCTGACGTTGTCGCGGCTGCCCGAGGGCGCGGAACTGGGGCTGCAGGCCCTCGACCATGTCGCGTCGGCGGGTGTCGCGGTCAGCACCGCCACGCTCTACGACCGGGCGGGTCGGCTCGGCACCTGCGTGATCACCGCGCTCGCCAACGCCCGCCGCCAGGTCGACCTGGCCGAACTGGGTGATCAGGCGGCGGCCCTGCAGAGCTGACCCGGCCGACGGGGAGCGGCACGAGGGTCGTCGCCGATGAATTCCGTCGGGCGGCGACGTCTGCACAGTCGACACCCGCGCCGGGTGGCCGACCACGCACCGGTGGTCCGGCTCGGCGCGTGTTCCATCCAACGGAGGCAGATGTGACCGAAACCCCACAGCGCGAACGACTCTGGGCACTGGCCCACGCCGAGCGGGCGTCGCTCGCCGCGGACCTGGCCGGGTTGTCGGCCGACGAGTGGGCCGTCCGGTCGCTGTGCGGGGAGTGGACGGTCGAGGAGGTGGTCGCGCACCTCACCGCGGGCGCGAGTATCGGCCGGTTCCGTTGGCTGGCCAGCGTGCTCCGCGCCCGCTTCGACTTCGACCTGCACAATGCCCGGCAGATGGCCGTTCATCGTGGTGCGACCCCCGCCGAGACCCTGGACCGCTTCCGGGCCGTCGTCGACACGTCGACGGGTGCGTCCGGACACACCGCGGCCTGGCTCGGCGAGGTCGTCGTCCACGCCCAGGACATCCGCCGCCCCCTCGGCGTGACCACCACCCCCTCGATCGAGGCCGCCACCGCCGTCGCGGAGTTCTTCGCGAGCCGCGACTTCACCGTCGCCAGTCGCAGCGCGATCGAAGGCCTCCGCATAGAAGCCACCGACGGCCCTTTCGCCACCGGCACCGGCCCCCTGGTCAGCGGCCCGACCGTCGCCCTCGTCATGGCCATGGCCGCACGATCGACCTACTGCGCCGACCTCACCGGCCCCGGCCTCCCCACCCTGCGCGCCCGAATCTCGGACAAGGAGCCCCGCCCGGCCTGACTTCGTCCCCGCAAGGCCTGCCCACTCGGCCCCGCCCACCTCGGCCTGCATGGCGCAGTTGAGCATGGTTGGACGTGCCGGCTCGGCCCGCCTCTGCTCGGCCTGGTCTTGTCCGGCTCGGCCCTGCCGGGCTCAGCCCTGCCCGCCTCTGCCCGGCGCGGCCTGCCCTGGTTCGGCCCGGCAGGCTCAGCCCCTGCTCGGACCGTGCGGTACCGAACCTCTGCATCCGAACCGCTCAGGCGAACAGCGCGCGATGACGCTGCGCCCACTCGGCGTAGGACGTGGCCGGGCGACCCAGCACCTTTTCGATATCGCCGCTGACCTGCTGCTCGTCGGCGGTGGGTGAGCCGAGGATCTCGAGCGTGTGGTCGGCGACCGGTTCGGGCATGAACCGCAGCATGTTCTGCTTGGCCTGGTCCCGGGTGAGTTCGACGAAGGTGATCGGTGCCTCGACGGCCGAGGCGATCGCCGCCGCCTGTTCGCGCGGGGTCACCAGGGCGGGCCCGGTCAGCGTGTACGCCTGACCGGCATGGGCATCGGAGGTCAGCGCCGCCGCGGCGACCGCGGCGATGTCGCCCGGATCCACGGCGGGCAGCCCGACCTCGCTGAACGGGGCGGCCACGAGGCGCTGGGTGCGCACCGGTTCGATCCAGGCGAACGTGTTGGAGAAGAATCCGCCCGGCCGCAGCGACGTCCACACCAGGTCGGACTCGGCGAGTGCCTGTTCGAACGCACGGGTCCGGGCGTATCCGGCCGACTCCGGCCTGGTCACCGCCCCCTGCGAGGACACGAACGCCACGCGGCGAACGCCGGCGGCGGCCGCGGTCTTCAGCAGCTGGGCGGGCTCGGGTCCGGTCATCAGCTGCTCGCCGGTGATGAGCAGGAACAGGGCCTTCGCGTCACGCAACGCGGGGGAGAGGCTGTCGAGATCGCCCAGATCGGCGGTGACGTGTTCGACGCCGGCGGGCAGCTCGACCGGGGCGCTCCCGCGCGAGACCGCGCGGACCTCTTCGCCCGCGTCGGCGAGCAGGCCGACCAGTTGGCGGCCGATGTTCCCGGTGGCTCCGGTGACGACGATCATGAGAACTCCTTGAGTTAGTTGGCTGACTAACAAGACCGTAGCAGGGCATCGCCGTCGGTGTCTATAGTTAGTTGCATGACTGACTCAGTGACGCGGAAGAGGCCGAGGGCGGGGAAGCGGGAACGCCTCGTCGAGGCGGCGGCGCGCGTCTTCTACGAGCGCGGTGTCGAGAAGACGACCATCGCCGATATCGCGCACGCGGCCGACGTGCCGGTCGGCAACGTCTACTACTACTTCAAGACCAAGGACCAGTTCGTCCAGGCGGTGCTCGACACGCACGCGGGGGTGTTCGCCGGGATCATCGCGGCGCTCGAGCCGCTACCGGACCCGGCCGAGCGGTTGAAGGCCATGGTCAGGGGCTGGGTGGAGGAGCGCGAACAAGCCGCGCGCTACGGCTGCCCGACCGGGTCGCTCGCCGCCGAGCTGGACAAGCGCGACGACGCGTTCGGCGGTGCCCCGGCGCGGGTGATGAGTCTGCTCGTCGACTGGGCGCGCACCCAGTTCGCCGACATGGGCAGGCCCGACGCCGACGAGCTCGCCATTGCCTTCGTCGCGGCCTACCAGGGAATCTCCTTGCTCACCAACACGTTCCGCGATCCGGAGCTGATGGTGACCGAGGGCGCGCGGCTCGAACGCTGGATCGACGAACTCGCGCGCCGCTGAGCTCATTCGGCGGGTTGCCACCCGGAGCAGAGCAGGTCGATGCCGGTGATCAGATCGTCGTCGGCGGTGAGGAACACGCGCTGCTCGGCGATTCGGGCCGCCCCGAGCACGTGCTCCGGGCGCATGCGGACCAGCCAGTGCATGGCCAGCTTGTCACCGCGCCGGTCGCGGCCGGAGTCGAGGACGGCGAAGGAGTCGGGTCCGCCGAACCAGCCGTGGAACCGGTCGATCACGGCGGCCGGGCCGACGGCATCGAACGGGCCGGGCGGGATGAGGCCGCGCAGGCGCACCTCGGGGGCCAGGCAGACGGTCATGGCGGGGAAGTCGCGGTGGGTCAGCGCGTCGAGGAAGCGCTCGGCGACCGGGGTTCGGGTGGGGGTCGAAGTAGTCATGGGGGAAGTGTCGGCCGGTCGGGGCCGCGCGACATCGGGTGATCACCCGATCTTCGTGGACTGATCCTCGGTGCCGAGCAGCCCGTGCCGCATCGCGAACACCGCGGCCGAGCCGCGACTGTGCACCCCGATCTTGGTGTAGATGTGCTCGACGTGGCTGCCCGCCGTGCGCGCGGTGATGCCGAGTGCGCGCCCGATCTCCTTGGTCGTGCGGCCGCGTACCAGCAGCGCGAGGACGTCGAGTTCGCGCGCGGTGAGCCCGGCGACCTGTGGTCGTTTGCGGGGGCGGCGGCCCTGCGCGGCGGCCAGGACCGCGGCCACCGCGTCACCGTCGAGGCGACCCGCGGTCACCTCGGCGCGCAGGATCCTGGCGCACTCGTCCGGGTCGGCGGCCGGTCGGTGCGGACGGTCCTCGCCCAGCGCGCGCAGCATCTGCGCGGCCGCCAGGATGCGGGCGGCCGGAGGCAGCATCGCTCCGGGGAGGCCGCGCGGATAGCCCGAACCGTCCATCCGCTCGTAGACCATCGACGCCGGGCCCGCGAGCACGGCCAGGTGTGGACTGCGGGCCAGGACCCGCTCGGTGAGATACGGCACCATGCGGACGCGCTCGCGCTCCGCCGCCGTCAACGGTCCCGGCTTGTTCCAGAGTCCGGTCGAGACGCCGATGGTGCCGAGCCGGCACACCAGCGCGGCCCGGTGCACCGTGCGCGCCTGGTCGGCGGGCAGCCCGTATTCGCGCGCCGCGGCGGCGGCCAGCTCGGCGACGGCGCGTGAATGACCGAGGAACCAGGTGGCTTTCGCGTCCGCGTAGTCGGCGAAGACCGCGAGCACCTCGGTGAGCTCGGCGTCGGGAATCGGCCGGTCCAGCGCGGCGCAGCCGTCGATGACCTCGCGCCACGCGTCGACTCGATCGAGGCCGTCGAGCAGCGCCGCGTCGTCGCGGACGCACAGCGCGACCAGGTCGGGATCGAACTCGGTTCCGCTGCGCGAGCGCAACATGCGCGCCGCCGCGGCGACACCGCTTGTCCTGGCGTGGACCTCGGCGTCGTCGGCGATGTGCACCACGCGCATCACCGCCGCGATGGCGTCGCCGCGCAAGCCGGCGGGGACGCCACGGCCGTCCCAGCGTTCGAACGCCTGCGGCAGGGCTGTGCGCACGGCCTGGGGCAGGGCGAGCCGGTCGGCGATGTCGGCGGCGGTGCGGCAGTGGGTGAGGAACGAGTCCATGCTGTCGCGGACGCCACCGGCGAGGAATCGGCTGGTCATGGTGATCCGGCCGAGTGCCGAACCGCTCGTCGCGAGATGGCCGAGCAGGAAGCCGACCATCGGTAGCCCTGCCTTGTCGATGTCGTAGCTGTCGGCCCTGATCCGTAGATCGTCGCCGAACCACCGGGCCATCTCGGGGGAGTCGGCGACGCAGCCCACCCAGGCGAGCAACGAAATGTAGTACACCGCAGCGCGATCCGCTTCGGCGAAACCGGCAGCGGCGGCCAGCCGGGTCGCCAGCACGGTCTGACGCAGCACGTGCTCCTGCGGCTGGCCCAGACCCAGGTCGGTGGCCAGCGACAGGGATGCGACCAGTTCGGCCAATCGCATCGGCCGGGCGGGCTCCGTCATGGTGAATTCAGAGTACTCCTTGCGCTCGATGCATTGCCGATATATCGTCGATAGCGTCAAGAACAACGAGAGAGCCTGAGGAGGCTGTCATGCACAACGCAGAACATCGAGAATTCGGAAAGTTCGGCCGTGGTCGTGGACCGGGGCCGGGGGAATTCGGTCCCGATCGGCGGCAGTTCCGCCGGGGTGGGCGGCACGGGCACGGTCCCGACTTCGGGCCGGGCTTCGGTCCCGGGTTCGGGCCCGGTTTCGGCCCGGGATTCGGTCGCGGCCGTGGTCGCGGCGGCCGGGGCAGACGCGGTGACGTGCGGGCCGCGGTCCTGCTGCTGCTCGTCGAGCGGCCCATGCACGGCTACGAGCTGATCCAGCGGATCCGGGAACGCAGCGACGACATCTGGCGCCCCAGCCCGGGGTCGATCTACCCGGCGCTGGCGCAGCTCGAGGACGAGGGTCTGGTGCTCATCGAGAAGGTGGCCGGTCGCAAGACCGCCCAGCTCACCGACGAGGGCAAGGCCTATGTCGAGTCCCATCGCGAGGAACTCGGCGACCCGTGGGCCGAGGTCAGGGACGATATCGGCGCCCAGGCGCTGGACCTGCGCGGCCTGGTCGGGCAGGTGATGGGCGCGGTCGGGCAGGTCGCCCAGGTCGGCACCGCCGAGCAGGCGGCCAAGGCGGCCGAGGTGCTCACCGAGACCCGGCGGGCGCTGTATCGCATTCTCGCCGAGGACGACATCACGCCGGGGGACGACACCACCGACGAGCGGTGACCTCGCCGTGGCCGGGCCGAACGCGCCCTGCCGAGCACCACACTGTGCTGCGGCAGGGCGCGCGGGCCGGGTGGACCAGGTATCAGGACACGGTGACCGACGAGCTGATCGCCGTCATCAGTTCCTCGATGTTGTCGTGCAGCGCGCGCCCGGCGATCGGGTCGAGCATGGCGGCCAGGCTCGGCATGCCGAGATCGAACTCGGCGGCGAAGCTCACCACCGTGTCGGCGCCGTCGGCCTGCACCTGCCAGCGGCCCTCGAAGGCGACCAGGTCCCCGGCGACCTGGGTGAACGAGTAGGTGCGCGCCTCGGCGTCGAAGAAGTCGCGCTCGGTCCAGCGCAGCGCGCCGTCCCGGAACTTGACCTCCCAGTCACTGGTGGCGGCGGCGCCGTCGGCGTCCCAGCGGACCTCGACCTTCTGCACGCCGTCGGCGATCTCGGGGTAGCTGTCGAGATCCTTGAGCTGGGTGAAGACGATATCGGCGTCGATGTTCTCGATGCGACGGCTCAGCGAAACAGTGGGCATGGCAATCAATCTCCTGTGATCAGACGTGGGCGAGCAGAGCGGACAGCGACAGCTCGAGGGCGGACAGGACCGTGTGTTCCTGGTCCTCGGTGAGCACGGCGGGCGGGCTCAGCCGCACCACCGACCCGGCGCCGAGCGAGTGGTTGACGATCACGCCGCGCGCGAGCAGGTCGGTGACCAGCTCCCCGGCGAGATCCGGGCGGAGGAATTCGATGGCGATCAGCAGTCCGCGGCCGCGCACCGCGCGCACCGTCCGCCCGACGTGCCGGGCACACATCTCGGTGACCTCGGCCAGCATCCGTTCGCCCAGTTCCGCCGCCCGCGCGGCGACATCGCCGTCGACCAGCGCGCGCACGGTCGCGATGACCGCCGCCGAGGCCAGCGGTGACCCGCCGAAGGTCGAGGAGTGCAGAGTCGGATCGTCGGCGAACGGGCGGAACGCCTCGGCGGTGGCCAGCACCGCCGACACCGGCACCACGCCACCGGAGAGCGCTTTGCCCACCAGCAGCACGTCGGGGCGATCGATCTCGGGCTGATGCGCCCACATCGTGCCGGTGCGGCCGAGCCCGGTCTGGATCTCGTCCACGATCAGCATGGCCTCGTGGGTGCGGCACAGTCGCTGCACCCCGGCCAGGTATCCGGCCGGCGGCAGGACGATCCCGCCCTCACCCTGGATCGGCTCCAGGATGACCGCCGCGTCGCCGTCGGCCGCGATGAGCTCGGCCTCGAGCGCGGCGAGGTCGCCGAACGGCACCGCGGTGGCGGGCAGCAGCGGCTGGAACCGCTGCTGGTATTCGGCCTTCGGGGTGACGGCCAGCGCCCCGGTGGTCTTGCCGTGGTATCCGCCGAGCATGGTGATCAGCCGCGTCTTGCCGTGTGCCCGCGCGATTTTCAGCCCGAGCTCGGTGGCTTCGGCGCCCGAGTTGAGGAACTGCACGGCGTCGAGGCCCTCCGGGGCGATCGAGGCCAGCGCCCGCGCCGCCTCGGCGACCCTGGGCTCGAGCAGCAGCCGGGTGGCCAGCGGATGCGTGCGCACCTGCTCGACCACCGCCTCCACCACCGGCGCGGGGCAGTGCCCGAGCAGGAACACCGCGTAGCCGCCGCAGTCGATGAACGACCGGCCGTCGGCCGTCTCCACGATCGCGCCGTGCGAGGCGACTTCGACGGGGGCGTGGACGAATTCGGCCAGCGCCGCCCGGCCCCGGCCCAGGTGTGCGCGGGTCAGTTCGACGATCTCCGCGCGCTCCATCATGCCGCCACCGACTCGGGTAGCCAGTACGCGCGCACGGTGCGGGTCAGCAGGTCGCGCGCGGTCTCGACGGTCGGCTCGATGCCGGCGAACGGGCCGCTGCCGAGGCTGGACTCGAACGGGGCATCGGTGAACAGCGAGGCCATGGCCAGCAGGTTGTCGAACTTGTTGCGCGCCTTGGCGTCGAGCACGTCGCCGAGGGCGGGCAGGATCAACCGCTGGACGGCCTCGATCTGGAAGTAGCGCGGGGTCGTCAGCTCGATGCCCGCCGCACCGTAGAGCTCACCGCACAGCGCGACGATCTCGCCGGTGGCGACGGCGTTGTCGCCCGCGGTCAGCCAGTACTCCGAGCCGTCGAGCTCGGCGGTGGCCAGCCGGGCCAGCGCCGAAGCGACCATGTCCTGGGCGAGGAAGTCGACCTGGGCGGTGTCGCTGAACGGCACGAACGGCAGCGCGCCCTTGACGTAGGCGCCGAGAAAGGTGTGCAGACCCTGGTGCCGCACGATCTTGCCGGTGGTCGAATCGCCCATCAGCAGCGACGGGCGGGCGATCACGTAGTCGATGCCCGAGGTGCGCACCGCGGCCTCGCCGTCGATCTTGGAACGCAGGTAGTCGTCACGTCCCCCGGCGCAGCCGGTGCCGGTGACGACCTTCGCCGACTCGGCCCTGGCCACGAACGACGAACTGGTGTGCACGATGCCGGCGCCCGCGATCTCGCAGAACCGCAGCACGTTGCGGGTGCCGGTCACATTGATCGACCGGATGGTCTCCTCGTCGCGGTTGAAATCGACCATGGCCGCGACATGGATGACCCGGTCGACCTCATCGGCGATGCGCGCGTAGTCCTCACCGAGGCCGAGATCGGGCTGCCGGATATCACCGCTGAGCCAGGTGACGCCCGCCCGTGCCGCCCCGGTCTTGCTGTGCCCGAGCGCGTAGATCCGATGCCCGGACAGGAGCTCGACGAGAGCCCCGCCGATGACGCCGGAGGCGCCGGTGATCAGGAAGGTGGATTCACGGTTGGTGCTCATGTTCCCTCCACTCCGAGCGGTCGCCGCGACGAAATCGGGCGACGTACCCGGTAGAAGCTGCTTGATCCGAGATGCGGATGCGTTACGCCGTTGTGACCCCCGCGAAATCCAAAGTAACGCAAGGGATTTCGGTGGCAGGGAACGTAGAAGTGAACAATCGGGGGCGGTTGGGTGATTTCCCGGCGCGGCCGCTGTGGCTGTGATCCAGGCATGTCGGATCGGGAAAAGCACACGTCGAAGGCGTCCGGTGCCTGTGCACCGGACGGCGTCGACGTGGCCCGAAAAGCCGTCAGGCCGTTACGGGTTCACTCACTGTTTCTTTCGGCACCGCCGGCTGGGGCAGTGACTCGCCTTCGATGTCGACGTGGGGGAGCAGGCGTTCGAGCGGGCCGGGTAGCCACCAGGCGTGGCGCCCGAGCAGCGCCATGACGGCCGGGATGAGCGTCATGCGCACGATGAGCGCGTCGAACAGCACGCCGATACCCATCGCGAAGCCGATCGGCCCGATCATCGTGTTGTGGCTGAACAGGAATCCGGCGAAGACCGCGATCATGATCACCGCCGCCGCGGCGACCACCCGCACACTGCTCGCGTAGCCCGCGCGCACCGCCTCCAGCGCCGAACCGCGTCCGTGCACATAGGCTTCGCGCATCCGTGACACCAGGAACACCTGGTAGTCCATCGCCAGCCCGAACAGCACGCCGATCAGCAAAATCGGCAGAAACGCCAGGATCGGCGCGGGCCGGTGCACGTTCAGGATCGAGCCGAGCCAGCCCCACTGGTAGACCGCGGTGGTCGCGCCGAGCGCGGCCGCCATGGAGAGCAGGAATCCCAGGGCCGCGGTGAGCGGCACCAGCAGTGACCGGAAGGCCAAGGCCAGCAGCGCCAGCGCCAGGCCGACGACCACGATCAGGAACGGCACCAGCGCGCCGGAGAGCTTGCGTGCCACATCGATCGCGATCACGGTCTCGCCGGTGAGGTGCAGGGTGGCCGCCTGGTCGGCGCGCAGGTCGGGGCCGGTGTCCCGGATGGCGCGGACCAGCGTGGCGGTGTCCTCGGAACTCGGTGCGGTCGTGGGGATCACGACGAACTGCGCGGTGTCGCCCGCCTCGTTCACTTCCGGCGGGAACGCCATCGCCACGCCCGGCAGTGCGCTGATCCGCTCCACCGCGGCCTGGGTCTGCGCCTGGATCCGGCCGGACTCGCCCTCGACCACCGCGACGAGCGGGCCGTTCAACCCGGGCGTATACGCCTGCGCGAGCACGTCATAGGACTTGCGCGGCACGGTGTCGGTCGGTTCGTGCCCGGCGTTGGGCAGCCCGAGACGCAGATCCAGCACCGGCAGCGCGAGCACCGCCAGGACCGCCACACCGGCCAGCAGCGTGGCGATCGGATGGGTGGTGACGGTCTGGCCCCACCGGTTGGGGCGCTTGGTGCCCTCGATCGCGGTCAGCCCGCGACCGTGCGGGATCAGTCGCGCCCCGGCGAAGCCGAGCAGCGCGGGCAGCAGCGTGATGGCCAGCAGTACCACCACGCCGACGCTGCCCGCGGCCGCCAGACCCATGCCGGTGAGGAACGGGATCCGCGCGATCGCGAGCCCGCAGAGGGCGATGAGCACCGTGGCGCCCGCGAAGACGACCGCGCTGCCCGCCGTGCCGGTGGCCCGCGCCGCCGATTCGCGGACCGGCAGGCCCTCGGCGAGCTGCTGACGGTGCCGCGACACGATGAACAGGGTGTAGTCGATGCCGACGGCGAGGCCGAGCATCAGGGACAGCGCCAGCGTCGCCGAGGAGGCGTCGAACAGCGTCGACACCGCGACCACGCCACCCGTGCCGATGCCGACGCCGACGAGTGCGAGCAGGATCGGCAGGCCGGCGGCCAGCAGTGACCCGAAGGTCACGATCAGCACGCCCATCGCGATCGCCACACCGACGGCCTCGGCCGGGCCGACGAACGAGGCCTCCGAGTAGTACGGCCCGCCGGTGAGCATCGGCCGCAGGCCCTGAGCCTCCAGGCGGGTGCGCACCGTGTCGACGGCGGTCTTCGCGGTCGGGTTCACCGGGTCGGCGAAGGTGATGTCGACGAAGGTGACGTCACCGCGCTCGGCGACCGCGAGCGCGGGCGGGGTGATGCCGTCGATGCCGGGGGTGCCCGACAGGGTCGACAGTTCGGCGTCGAGCTGGGTCAGGGGCAGCGGCTTGCCCTCGGGTGCCCGCACGACGAGGCGGGCCGCCCCTTCCCCGGGGGTGGTCGGCGCGCCCTTGCCGAAGCTCTCGATCAGGACCCGCTGGGCCCGATCGGATTCGGTCCCTGGGATGTCGAATTTGTCGGACACCTTGGCGCCCAGAGTGATTCCGACCAGGGCGACGACGGTGGCGAGGAGTGACCAGACTGCGACCACCCACCACGGATTTCGGAAACAGAGATCGCCGAGGCGATAGAGAGCGCGAGCCATGGTTACCCCTCCAGGGTATTTAACCTACAGATGGCTGATTACCTACAACTGTAGGATAGGGTCCGTGGACCGGCGGCCGTCAACGTGTCACACGACACAAGCGGCGACAGATGTGAAGGTGGAGACGTGATTCGAGTACAGCCGGACCAGCGCAAGCCGACCTCCGACGACCCGCGGGTGCTCCGCAGTCGCGGTCTGCTCCAGGACGCCATCCTCGAGCTCGGCCGGGCCGGGCCGGTCGACGGCATCGCCATCTCCGACATCACCCAGCGCGCCGGTGTGAGCCGCAGCACTTTCTACGACCACTACACCGACAAGGAGACGCTGCTCGCCGACGCCATCGAGCGGCACGCGCTCGACGCGGGTGTCTCGCTGCGCGCGGAGGGGCTCGGCGGCGGGTTACCGGATCAGCCGCCGCAGTTCCTGATCGACTATGTGCGCCACATCGCCGATCACGCGCAGCTGTACCGCAATGTGCTCGGCGCGCACGGGTCGGCGGCGGTGCACGCGCGGCTGGCCCGCAGCATCGCGACGATCCTCGTCGACGGGATCCGGCTGCTGGGCGAGCACGCGCCGGTGGCCTCGGTGATCCCCGTCGAGGTCGACGCCGCCGCGCTGGCGGGCGCGATGCTCGCGGTCATCGCCTACTGGCTGGCGGAACTGCCGCAGACGCCGCCGCCCGTGGTGGCGGAATGGATCTGGGAGGTCCTCACCCGGGAATGAGCCGCGGGCTGCTCGCGTCGAGGACGGTGAGTACCTCGGTGGCGGGGGGGGCGGCCCCGCGGGGGGCGGCGGGGCCGGCGGCCCGAGACACCCCCCCCGCCACGGCGGCCGGGCCAGAAGGTGGCGTTCGTGATGGATACGCGCCTGTGCGACAACGTCTTCGCCCTCGCCGACGGTGTCGACATGCTCGTCATCGAGTCCACCTACCTCGACTCCGAACTCGACCAGGCC
>NZ_JARWOJ010000408.1 GCF_029868625.1 Nocardia neocaledoniensis
CCCCCCCCCCCCCCCCCCCCCCCCCCCCCCCCCCCCCCCCCCCCCCCCCCCCCCCCCCCCCCCCCCCCCCCCCCCCCCCCCCCCCCCCCCCCCCCCCCCCCCCCCCCCCCCCCCCCCCCCCCCCCCTTCCGCGTTGCCGACCGCATAGCGGTTCGCTACCGTGGCTCGCACAGCGTCCGGAACGGGAGGGGTCACGGGCATGTCTGTCATCGAGGTCGATTCCGGACGACTGCGTTCGGAGATCGCCGCGTTCTACGCCGGATTCGGCGCCCCCACCGAACTGGTGGCAGCCTTCGAATCCTCGGCCTTGCTGGTCCCGCTGATGGGCCCCGACGACCGCGTCTTCACTCTCGAATCCGGCGGCATCGCCTGGCTGTGCGCGTTCACCGGCGTCACCGAGTACGCCCAGTTCATGACCGCCCGCGGCGTGGTCGCCGAGCAGGAATACCGCTTCCACACTTTCCTCGGCCGCCGCCTGTCGGAATTCGCCGCCGCTCAGCCCGAACCGACCGGCGTGGCGGTGGACATGCTCGGCGCCCACCCGATGACCTTCCCGCCCGCCGTGGCGGAAGACCAGACCGATGTCTGACCTGAACGTCGATCCCGCCCTGCTCACCCAGGCCGCGAACGGGATCACCGGCATCATCAGCGAACTCTCCGATCTCGGCGTCGGCGAGACCGGCGCCGTCGGCCGCGGCTTCTCCCAACTCGCGATGTCGGCGATGGAAGCCGGAAAAGCCAACGTGCAGACCACCTTCGAGACCTTCACCGAACGCTGGTCCTGGGGCATCCGGGCCCTGGTGCAGTCCGGCAACGAGATCGCCAAGATCCTCGACCTCTCGGCGGGTCGCTACTACTTGATCGACCAGCAGGCCTCCAACGCCCTCAAACAAGCCTTCACCCACCTGGCCGGGAACCCCCACGCGACCAGGGAAGACATCGAGAAGATGGACTGGGGCCAGGTGCTGTCCAACAACACCTGGAACCTCGCCGCCCAGCCCGACTACAGCGCGTCCTCGTTCGGCGACGCCTTCTCACACATGGGTGACAACCTGTCGACGCTGGGATCGGCCGGCCAGTATCTGCTCGAGAATCCGGACAGGGCCTACAGCCTCGACACCGGCGTCGCCGCCCATGTCGCCGAGATCAAAGAATCACAACAGCCTGCGGCCAAGACGGGGGAATCGCTGTAGATGGGAATCGGGGACTTCCTCAACAGTGTCGGTGACGCGATCGAGGACGGGGTCGAATCGGCGACGGAGAAGGTGGGCCAGGCCTACAACACCGTCCTGGACGCCGAGTCGAAAGTCGCTAAAGCCGTTGGCGCCGACGGGTTGTCGGAATGGCTCGACGATCTCGGCGACAAAGTCGTCGACGCCACCGGCGGCGCCGTCCCGGAGAAGGAACTCGGCGAAACCACTGATCCCAAAGAACTGATCCGCGGCGATGTCGCCAAGATCAACGAGGTCACCGGTCATCTGGGCAAGATCGGCACCGCGATCGAACAAACCGGTGACGCCCTACGCAAGATCGACACCGCCGACTGGACCGGCGACGCCGCCGCCGCGTTCGACGAGGAGTTCGCCAAGCAGCCCAAGCTCTGGTGGGACGGCGCCGACGCGATGAGTAAGGCCAAGACCGCCCTCGACGCCTGGTCCCACGAGGTCACCGCCGCCCAGGCCAAGGCCGCCGACGCCATCGCGAAGTGGGAGGAAGCCGACCGCGAGGAACGCGACCGTAAGAACGCCTGGAACGCCCTCTCCGACGACGACCGCAAGGGCAAGAACCTCACCGACACCTGGACCAGCATCCGCGACGCCGCCCGCGCGATCCTGTCCGGCGCCCGCACCCAGCGCGACAACGCCGCCGACGCCGCCGTGGCCGCCATCAGCGCCGCCACCGCCACCGCGCCCACCGAGCCGCCGTTCCTGTCCCGCTGGGGCAGCAACTTCGAAGACCTCGGCGCCGCCATGGAACAGGCCCGCCTGAACTTCAGCACCGGCCTGCTCACCTCGCTGACCGGCATGGTCCAGTTCGTCCGCTCCATCTCCCCCATCGACGCCTACAACATCACCCACCCGGCCGAGTACATGTCGAAGATGTCGGACCTCGGCACCGGCATGGTCCTGGCCGCCGCCGACCCCAAAGCGACGGGCGCGGCGATGCTGGCGGGGTTCAAGACGAACCCGTCCGAAGCGTTGGGCGCGCTCGCCGGTGACGCGCTGCTGACCGCCGCGACCGGTGGTGCGGGTGGTGCCGCCAAAGCCGGTGCCACGGTCGTCGACAAGGCTTCCGAGGCTGCCCGCCTCGGCAACGCGGGTCGCAACGTCATCGATGACGCGGCCGGGACCGCCGGCCGCAACGCTCCCGAGACGCCCAGAACCCAGCCGGCGGCCGCCACTCCGGACAGCCCCGCAGCCCCCGCGACGAATCCCGCTGCCACACCGGAGAGCCCGTCGGCACCGACGAATCCCGCCGGCCACAGCGGCGATTCCCCTGCCGCGTCACCGCAGGGCTCCGGCACCAATCCCGCCGCCGCGAATCCCGAGAACCCGGCGGCAGTCCCGGCGAGTCCGAGTCCCGCCACACAGGTCGGTGACACCGCACCTGCGGCGACCCCGGAGTCACCTGATTCGCCCCTCACCAACGCGACGGACGACGCCGCACCCAACAGCGGGGACCCATCGCCGCACGCAGCTACTCCTGATCCGGATACGCAGGCGCCCAACGCACCCGAGAACAATCCCGCCGCGAGTCCGGACTCCCCCGACAACCCGGCAGATCGGCCCGCCAACGGCGATGGGCACAACCCGAACCCAGCGGCAGCCTCGCCCGAGGGCCACTCCCCTGACCCTGACTCAGGCTCTCCGGCAACACATTCCGAGGGCGACAAACCATCGGACGCCGGCGACGACGTGCCACCTGCCACGCACACCGACGACACCGGGAATCCCGCTGCCCGCCCTGACGAAGACAGTCCTTCCGGCGACAACAACGACAGCACTCAGACAGGCGGTCCCCCCGCTGAGAACGGGGCGACGCCCGAGCCGCCCAACACCCCGGAGCACCGCGCGGACACGGACGCGGGCAAGAACGGGGAGCCCGGCGTCGGCGAGTCCGGACAACGCAATCCACCCGAGACCGACTCCACACCTGATCAGAGCACGGAGTGCCGCGACCCGGTCAATGCCGCCACCGGCGAATTCCTGCTTCCCTTCACCGATGTCGACCTACCCGGCATCCTGCGGCTCGCACTGAAACGAGCACATCGTTCCAACTACCGACACGGTCGCTGGTTCGGCCCATCCTGGTCAGCCACCGTCGACATGCGCGTGGTCGTCGAAGACGACTATGTCACCGTCGTCTTCGAAGACGGCATGCTGCTTCCCTACCCCCATGCCGAGGTCGGTGTCGGCGTGGAACCGATCGCCGGTGGTCAACGCTGGAAGTTGACCCGCACCGACATCGGCGGCTACCGACTTTGGGACCCCGACCGGGAGCTGGTGTGGCATTTCGCCCCCGAGCCGGCGCTCAACGGCCTCGACACGCTGCTCGGAAACTTCGCCATTTCCGCGATCACCGACCGCCACAACAATCGAATCAGGTTCCACTACAACAGCAACGGCGATCCCACGGAGATCACCCACTCCGGCGGATACCGAGTCGTGCTGGACTCATTCGGCGGTCGAGTCGCCGCGATGTGGGTCGTCGGCGCGGTCGATGACGTCGAAACACGTACGAAGATCCGGGAATTCGGCTACGAGTACGGCGAGCTGACCATCGCGGTCAACGGTGTCGGTGGCACCACCCACTTTACTTATGACGACCAGCATCGGATGCTGTCGTGGACCGACTCCAATGGCAGCTGGATCGTCAATACTTACGATGAAGCCGGCCGGGTCATCAAACAATCTGGCCGTGACGGGGTCATGAACTCCGAATTCGAGTATGTCGAGTTCGGTAACGGCACCGGCAAACTCACACGTATCACCGACTCCCGCGGCGGCGCGACGGGCTATGGCTTCGACACCGACCTACGCCTGCGCGACACGATCTCCCCCGATGGCGGTCGCCGCCACATCGACTATAACTCCCACCGCAATCCTCTGTCGGTGACCGAGCCGGATGGTTCCGTCACTCGCTACGAGTACACCGACGATGGTGACGTCTGCAAGATCATCCGACCAGACGGCACCGACATCACGGTCGACTACGCCTACCCCAACCGGCCATCTACCGTCATGAATCCCGACGGCACCATCGTTCGTCGGGAGTGGGACAACGCAGGAAACCTCGTCGCAGTAACCGACCAGGCGGGCGCACGAACTCAGTTCGGTCACAGCGCGAATGGCGCAGTCACGGAGATCCGTGACCCAGACAGTGCCGTTACGCGCATCGAAGTAGACGCCGCAGGACTACCTTCCACGGTCAGCGATCCCTTCGGCGCGAAGACCGAAATCCGTCGAGACGCGTTCGGCCGACCGATACAGATCACTGACCCGCTCGGCAACACGACCCACTACGAGTGGACACCCGAAGGCAAACCCACTCGCCGCCTTGATCCGGACGGCTACGCCGAAACGTGGAGCTACGACGGCGAGAACAATCTCCTCACCCATACCGACCGTAACGGCGGAACCACCTCATACACCTACTGGGGCTACGACAAGGTCGCGACCCGAACCGACCCTGACGGCTCGACCACCCGGTACCTCTACAACACCGAACTCCAGCTTACCGCCGTCATCAACCCCCTCGGCCAACGCTGGACCTACGACTATGACACCACCGGCCGTCTGATATCCGAAACCGACTACACCGGCGCGACCACCACATACACCCACACGAACACCGGTCGAATCGCCACCGTCACCCCCGCGACGGGTATCACCCGCCATCACCGGTACGACGTTCTCGGCAACCTCACCTCGATCACCGCCGACACCGGTGAATATCTCGCGTATACCCACGACCCCGCAGGCCGGGTCCTCACAGCCATCAACGGCACCGACGAAACCCGCACCCACACCCTGCAGTTCACCTATACCCCCACCGGCCAAGTCGCGACCCAACAGCTCGACGACCAACCACCGATGGTCAACGAATACGACCATCGCAACCGCCGCATCCGCCGAACCACCCCCACCGGCGGCACGACAACCTGGCAACACAATGCGCTCGGCCACGTCGCCGCCATGACTGCCGACGGTACCGATGTCACCTTCACCCACGACCCAGCAGGCCGCCTCACCGGCTGGCGCATCGGCGAAGTCCAGATCGACCGAACATTCACCCCCACCGGCAACATCGCCTCCCAACACGTCACCGGCTTCCCCGCCCAGGAATTCACTCTCGACCTCGGCGAGTACGGCCCCTCGACGTCGCACCGCCCAGCTCCTTTCACCATCCGCCGCGACGACTACTCCTACCGCCCCGACGGCTACCTCACACACCACATCACCACACGCCCAGATGTCGGCACCACCCAAGCCACCTACGCCCTCGATCCCATCGGCCGCGTTGGCACCGTCACACGCGACAACGCGGTTGCCGAGGCCTACGAATACGACGCCCTCTCCAACATCACCGCGAGCCTCCTCAACGAACCCGCTCCGGCAGCCCCGCCCGCTCATCAGCAGATGGAGGGCCGCGAATACCACAACAACCTTCTGGTCCGCGACGGCCGCAACCGCTACTACTACGACCCCGCAGGCCGCCTCATCCGCAAAGTCACCACCAGAATCTCCCGTAAACCGGCAGTCTGGCACTACCGCTACGACGCCTTCGACCAATTAACTGATGTTTACACACCCGACCAGGAGTGGTGGCAGTACAGTTATGACGCGCTACGACGCCGCACGATCAAGCGCCGATTAGACGCGAACAAGAAAACTATTGAAGCCCAATACTTCTCCTGGGACTCCGCGCGGATACTCGAGGCCGCCGACCGCCAGTCCACGTACAGGTGGAACCACGTCCCAGGTGGTAACACTCCACTTGTACAGCACCAATATGGAGAACACTGCAGCCGACCCTCCGTCATCGTGACTGATATTTCCGGCGCACCGACGGAACTAATTGACTCTATGAAAGGACGCAGCACTGGCGCTGCCGCGGCTAGCTTATGGGGAAGTAGAACGTGGCATGGTGAATCCACTCCCATAGGTTTTCAAGGACAGTTCCTGGACCCAGAGATTGGATGCTACTATAACCGTTTCCGCTATTACGATAGCGAGACGGGGAGATTTCTCACGAATGACCCACTCGGTCTTGGCCCTGCCCGCAATCCGAACACATACCCATTTAACCCACTCGCCTGGTCGGATCCGTTGGGCCTTGCACCAGAATCGTGCTCCCCACTATTTCGTGGAACGACAGAGGGCTACGAAGGAAGCCCTGCGGCCCAACGCGTAGGCGTAACACCTACATCTACCGACCCCGGTGTCGCAACCATCTTCGGCACCCATGGAGAGAACTTTGGCGACGGAGTAGTACAGATTGCTAGACCCGGCGACATACAGGGAGTTGAGCGCCTCGAAGGATCGCTCTTCTCTGCAGATGAAGCCGAGGTCCCGCTCAATATGCGTCCCGGCGATTTCGCTAATTCTGCCAGTGTTGCAGTTCCGGCGAGTGTGGCACGTGCCATACTTCAAGACATGGGGATCAGTATACCGAATCGTATTGGAGTGGAGGACATCACGACGCTATTGCGCGAAACCCCCAAGCTGACATCATCGCAAGTAAGTCAATTCATCGAAAGGGCAGCAGGCTATGGAAAATAGCGGATCTTTTATCGTCGACTACGTTCAACAAACAGGAGAGGAGACCGCGACTGCAGTTGTGCGATGCACCGGAGGGACGGTGCGGAAGGGTGATGAAATCAGCCCCGAACAGTTCGTTCGAACCTGGAATGTGACCATTGTATCAATTTTTAAATACGGTTTAGAATGGGATTTCATTGACATGACACATCGAGGAGAATTACATCTTCGCGGCACAGAAGTTTCTGCGATCAAAGAAGGAGGTGCGCTATATTCATTTACTCTTCCCCAAAGCAATCAGACGCCTACCGACCGACCGTAACATCACTTTAGATACGAATGCCACGTTAGAGTTGTCTGGGCATTAACAGTTTCGACCACAAGGAGCCCGTTGAGCTGGTTCGATACAATCCCAGGCGCGCGAAGTGTACCGGATATTTTCAAGGACCGGGTGTCGGCACTCGACCGATCGACCCTGCACGAGATGCGCCTACATCGGGACGGTCCGAAGCTAGCGCTCAAGGCGATGGTGTCAACCACCGGCATCAAGCTCCCCTATACGGCAGACTAATTCTGATGCTGATCACAGCTGTCACGCACTTGACTCCCGGAATGCGTGGAATTGTCCGGTCGGGCACTAGCGAATGGCCGGCGACCTGGCGTGGAGGCGGTGTCGTTAGAAGTGGGGAATCCTGTGACATCGAGCTCGAGGTCGATGACGATTCGCCTGATCTGCGCATCCTCCGGGATGACAACCCATCGGACGACACCCCTCCGACGGGCGTATCAGTATGCGACGGCCGCCTGATCGTTTGCGGCACGCTCTTGGTGTTCGACGATGGGGCAGCGGCCCTGGACCTCGAGCCCGGAATTGTGCTCTTGGATTCGAGAGGCGCTGTGTCAGATAGGGATTCAGCACGACGAGCGTTCATTTCCCCTGGTCAAATCCTGATCTTCCCTACCAACATCTGATTAGGGGGTCGGCCGGAGCGGAGGGTAGCGGCTACCAAATTCCTGATAAGCCGCGAGTCGGTGCAAGCGATAGTCGCGGATAAACGTGGCTTTATCTCGATACACACCGGTGGCCATGGACTAGTCGGCGAGCTGACGCTGGGGTTGTATCCCGTGCGAATCGTTGATTCATTGCTGATAGACCGACAGAGCTGAATCGCCTCAGAATTTCCTTCTATAACCTGAAACGATATGGATCCACCAGGCCAGTCGGCGTTGGAGCCGTCATCAGTATGTTCTCGGGGAATCTCTCCCCCTCAACGTAATAGCGCGCTCTGGGTCGGCCGACAGGTTCCAAGATGTCGCGTTGGGCCCAGACTTTCAGATCTCGTCGCGCCTGCTGGATGCTCAGCCCTTCACTGGCTCCAGAGCGTGACCGGCGAACCCGCCCGGCCATCGCCACGTCCTGGAGAGCGGAGTTGATCTGGTCATCGGGTCCGGTCTCTGGCGCGTACTCCAAACGATCGACCGGGTGGCAGCCCGGCGATGGCATGCAGGACCACGATCGACCCATCCGAGGTGCAGGAATCCTGTTTGCGCCTCGTGCATTCACGATCCGGATTTGACATCATGGCGGTATGAAGCGTGAGGAGCTGATCCCCTCCTTCCGGCGATCCGCAAGCTGTGTGCCGAGTACGGCGTCACAGAGCTCGCGGTCTTCGGCTCGGTCGCTCGTGGTGACGACACCGAGGTCGAGTGACGTCGATCTGCTCTACGTTCGCGGTCCTCATGCGGTGCGTGGTCTGGCGTTCTTCGAGCTTGCCGATCGGTTGACCGAACTGCTGGGGACACCCCTCGACCTGGTACCGAAGGCCGGCCTCAACAGAGTGATCCGTGAGCGCGTCCTTGCCGAAGCCCGGGTGCTGTATGCCGCCGCGTGATCGCCGCAGCAACGCCCTATTCCTCGCCGACATCGTTATCGCCTCCCGAACTGTGCTCCGCTGGATCGACGGAAGGGATGGCGACTGGGCAACGGACGAGATCCTCCAAAACGCTGTGCTTTGCCAGCTCCTCGTCATCGGGGAGCCAGCTTCGTGCGTAACCGACGACGTCAGAGAAAACTGTCCGAGCTTCCGTGGCGTCAGATCAGGGGCTTTCGCAACCACGCAGTGCACGCCTACTTCAGTCTCGACTGGGAGATCGTCCGCGAAGTGGCCGAGGTTGATCTCCCCTCCGTCGAGCGGGCCGTGTATCGCTTGATCACGACCGAGTACCCCGAGGTGGCGGCAGAGCTGTAGAGCCTGTCGCAGAAGCACGGAGGGTCCTCGTGACCTGCTGTTCCTCCATCGCCCGCCGCGACTCCTCATGCAGGATCTCCAGAAGCTCCTGCTCCAGAGCCGCGAATTCAGGGCTCGTGATGAGCGACAAATCCCGCGGGCGCGGTAGGTCGATGGTCAGATCATGGCGAACGACCGCGGGTCGGGCGGAGAGGACCAACACCCGGTCCGAGAGATAAACGGCCTCGCGGATGTCGTGGGTGATCATGAGGACGGTCCAGCGGTAGCGCTGCCAGACCTCCTGGAGCCAGGTTTGCATTTCGGTGCGGGTGAGGGAGTCGAGGGCGCCGAAGGGTTCGTCGAGGAGGAGTAGATCGCGGTCCTGGACGACGGTGCGCAGGAGCGCGGCGCGTTGGCGCATGCCGCCGGAGAGGTGGGCGGGGCGGGCGTTCTCGAAGCCGGCGAGGCCGAAGACGGGGAACAGTTCGCCGGCGCGGCGGCGGGCTTCGGCGCGTGGGACGCCCTGGACCTGGAGGCCGAGGATGGTGTTGTCGAGGATGGTGCGCCAGGGGAACAGCAGGTCGCGCTGGGGCATGTAGGCGCAGTGCGTGGCGGGGGCCGTGCCGCGGAATTCGGCGGTGCCGGAGTCGGGGGTTTCCAGACCGGCGAGCATGTTGAAGACGGTGCTCTTGCCGCAGCCGCTCGGGCCGATGACGCTGACGAACTCGCCGGGGCGGACGGTGAACGAGACCCCACCGAGCACCTCGAGGTCCGGGGTGTGGCGCCCGCGGCGGGGGTAGGACTTGCGTAGCTGGTCGACGACCAGACGGTCCTCAGGCACGGCCGCTCCTCCCCTCGGCGAGCGCCCACGGCGCGACGAGACGTTCGACGACGAAGGTGGCCAGGTACAGCAGGATGCTCAGCAGGGCGGTGACGAGCACTGCCGCCAGGACCAGATCGGTACGGAACGAGTTCTTCTGCAGGCTCATGTAGATGCCCAAACCCTTGCTGGCACCGACATATTCGGCGAACACGGCGCCGACCACCGCGTAGGTGATCCCGATGCGCAGGGCGGTGAAGAAGCGCGGCACCGCCGAGGGCAGCCGCACGTACCGGAACTCCTGCGTGCGGGACGCGCCCATACTGCGCAGCAGCGCACCGGCTTCGCGGTCGGCCGCGGCGAAACCTTCGATCAGGCCGATCACCATCGGGAAGAAGGTCACCAGCGAGACCACCAGGATCTTGGGCAGCAGCCCGAAGCCGAACCAGATGATCATCAGGGGCGCGATCGCCACGATCGGCAGGGTCTGCGACGCGACGAACAGGGGCACGAACGCGCGCCGCAACCACGGCGAGAAATCGACGACGATCGCGAGCAGCCACGCCAGGGTCAGCGAGAGCGCGAACCCGAGCAGCGTCACCTGCAGGGTCGCGGACGCGTGCGAGCCGATCTCCTCGCGATGCGCCCACCCCTGCCGCACGACCCGCAGCGGCGACGGCAGCACCTGGGGACGGATGCCGCTGACGGTGACATAGACCTGCCAGACCACGACCAGCGCGGCCACCGTCACCACCGACGGCAGGACCCAGCGGAGGCGGGGACCTACCTCACGGGTTGGTGAGGTACTCATTGGTGAAGTAGGTCGACCAGTCCGGCTCGGCGGTCAGCGCGGCGCCGTCGGGCCCGGCCAGCAGACCACCGCGGAACAGGAAGCCCGAGTTGGCCGCCCACTGCTCGCGGGTCTGGCCGCCGACCCGGCCGTCGGGGCCCTTCATGAACTGTTCGGCCAGCATCCGCTGGCTCTCGAAGACCAGCTTCTCGTCGTTGAAAGCGCCGGGGTTCGCGGCGAGGAGGTCGCGAGCCGCCGCGTCCGGATCGTCGGCGGCGACCTGGTAGCCGCGTTGCAGGGCCTGCACGAACTTGCGGGCGCGGTCGGGGTTGGCGGTGAGCCAGTCCTCGTTGGCGTTGATCAGGATGGCGTACGCGTCGGGGAAGCCGAAATCGGTGTAGCGGAAGTACCGCATGGGCGTGCCGTGGTGCTCGGCTTCGATGCCCTCCCAGGCCAGGTAGGAGACGGTGAAGTCGGCCTTGCCCGAATAGACCGCCTCGTAGGCCGACGAGCCCAGGGTCACCGAGGTGAAATCGCCGGTGCCACCGGCATTTCGGATGACCTGCTGCAGGGCCTCCTTCTCGCCCGGGTCGCCGAACCCGGCGTAGGTCTTGCCGTCCAGATCCTTCGGGGTCACGAGGTCGGCCCGGTCGGCGCGCACGCCGATCCCGGTCGCCCAGTGTTGCAGTGGCGCGAGCACCGACTTGGTGTGCGCGCCCGCCGCACGGGCGAAGGTCGCGGAATTGTGGGTGCTGATGCCGAATTCCGCGTTCCCGGCATCGATCACCGTGTCGACCGAGGTGTTGTTGTACGGCAGGATCTCCACGTCCAGGCCGGCGTCGGCGAAGAAGCCCTGCTGCATCGCGACGTAGAGACCGGTGTGGTTGGTGTTCGGAGTCCAGTCCAGCGCGAAGCGGATCTTGTCGTCGGAGCCGCCGCCGGAACCGCAGGCGGTGAGCGCCGACAACAGAGCGACCGAAGTGACGACAACCGCGAGCGCGCGGCGCAGCCGGCCGCTCATCCGGCGGGCCAGGGCTGCGGGTGCAGGGCGGTGTCCCAGAACAGCAACTCGTAGCGCGTCGCCAGCGTGAACGCGCTCGACATCGCCGCCCGCTCGGCGTCGGTCGCCGCGTCGGCGGCCTGGTCGACCAGGGTCCGCGCGGTGGCCGCGGTCTGCTGGAAGTCCTCGGCGCCGTAGGTGGTGACCCAGCGCGCGTACGGATGGTCCGGGTCGGCGGCCACGACCTGCGCGGCGCTCGCGGCCAGGTCGCGGCCCACCTCGGCGTAGATCCAGAAGCAGGGCAGCACCGCGGCGGCGGCCACGGCGTAGGGCTCGGTCGCCGCGGCGGCGATCAGGTACGACACGTACGCCAGGCAGGTCTGCGAGTGCTCCGGGGCGGCCGTGCGCGGCGGCAGCGCGCCACTGGCCAGCAGTTCGGCGTGCATCGCGGATTCGACGGCAGCCGCGGTCGCGGCGGAGTTCGCCCAGAACGCCGCGGTCTGCGGATCGGGCGACTTCGAGGCGAGGATGGCCAGGGCCTTCGCGTAGCCGGTCAGGTACAGCGAGTCCTGCTCGATGTAGGTGGCGAACACCTCGGGCGGCAGCGTGCCGTCACCGAGCCGTCGCAGGAATTCGAGGTCGTCGATCGCGACCCGCAGGACCTTCGTCTGGTCCCAGAGCTGGTCGGTGAACCGACCCGTCGTGGTGGTGTGCGCGCTCAACGCCGTGACATCCCTTCGTCAGCATTACCTGAGCAGGTTCCGCGGGTGTGTTCTCAGCTCCGCGTCGGCGGAGCACCCCGTGTCCGTGACCGACCATAGCAGTGCCGATCCGGACGAAGGGGACACCGCCCTATTCCCCATCGGGGTGTGGGATTTTCCGCTGGGTGGTGCGACCCCATTCGCCGCGTTCTCGTCCTAGGGTCGAGGCATGGCTGATGACGACGTGCAGTACCGCATCGAGCACGACACGATGGGTGAGGTTCGGGTTCCGGTCGACGCGTTGTGGCGCGCGCAGACGCAGCGGGCGGTGGAGAACTTCCCGATCAGCGGGCGCGGGCTGGAGCGAGCCCAGATCCGGGCGCTCGGCTTGCTGAAGGCCGCGTGCGCGCAGGTCAACAAGGAGCTGGGCCTGCTCGATCCGGGCAAGGCCGACGCGATCATCGCGGCGGCGAACGAGATCGCCGACGGCCTGCATGACGATCAGTTCCCGATCGATGTGTTCCAGACCGGGTCGGGCACCAGCTCGAACATGAACGCCAACGAGGTGATCGCCTCGATCGCGGCACGCGCCGGCGTGACCGTGCACCCCAACGACGACGTGAACATGTCGCAGTCGTCGAACGACACCTTCCCCACCGCGACGCATCTGGCCGCGACCGAGGCCGTCGTCACCGATCTCGTTCCCGCGCTGGAACATCTGCGCCTGGCGCTGCTGGACAAGTCGGAGCAGTGGCGCACCGTCGTGAAGTCCGGCCGCACCCATCTGATGGACGCGGTGCCGGTGACCCTCGGCCAGGAGTTCGGCGGCTACACCCGGCAGATCGCGGCGGGCATCGAGCGGGCGCTGGCCACCCTGCCCCGGCTGGGTGAGCTACCGATCGGCGGCACCGCGGTGGGCACCGGGCTCAACGCGCCCGCGGGTTTCGGCACCAAGGTCGTCGCGGAACTGGTGCGCGCCACCGGGATCGACGCGCTGCGCGAGGCCCGCGACCACTTCGAGGCGCAGGCGGCGCGGGACGGCCTGGTCGAGGCCTCCGGTGCGCTGCGCACCATCGCGGTGAGCCTGACCAAGATCGCCAACGATATCCGCTGGATGGGGTCGGGCCCGCTCACCGGCCTCGGCGAACTGCAGCTGCCGGATCTGCAGCCCGGTAGTTCGATCATGCCCGGCAAGGTGAATCCGGTCCTGCCCGAAGCGGTGACGCAGGTGGCGGTGCAGGTGGTCGGCAACGATGCCGCGATCGCGTTCGGTGGTGCGAGTGGCGCGTTCGAGCTCAATGTCTACATCCCCGTGATGGCCCGCAACCTGCTCGAGTCGATTCGCCTGCTGGCCAATGTGTCCCGGCTCTTCGCCGACAAGTGCGTCACCGGGCTGGTCGCCGACGAGGAACGTCTGCGCACGCTCGCCGAGTCCTCGCCGTCGATCGTCACCCCGCTCAACTCGGCCATCGGCTACGAGGAGGCGGCCGCCGTCGCCAAGCAGGCGCTGCGGGAGAAGAAGACGATCCGGCAGACCGTGATCGACCGCGGGCTCACGCCGGACAAGCTCACGGTCGAGGAACTCGATCAGAAGCTCGACGTGCTGGCGATGGCGAACGTGGATCGCGAATCCTGAAACGCCGCACGGCCGTCGCCTCCGGAGGTGACGGCCGTGCGCGCGGAACTCAGGCCAGGTGCGCCAGTTCGGCGCGAGCCTTCTCGCCCGCTTCGCTGAAATCGGTGCGGGTGAAGATGTTCCAGCGCGCGAGCAGCGGCTTGAACACCAGCTCGCCTTCGCGCGCGGGATCGTAGATGCCCGCCTCGGCCAGGGCTTCGTCGCTGGAACCGCCGCCGGGCAGTTCCACCTGCGGGACGCGGAAAGCGGCGACCTGATCGGCGATGGCGCGGACAGCCTGGTCGGGGACCAGATCGAGGGCGGCGCCGACCAGCACGGCGAAGAACTCGGCCTGCAGCTCGTCGTCGACGGCCAGCTTCTCGGCGATCGCGGTGACGACGGGATTCTCGCCGAGCGCGGCGGTGTTGCGGTGGCGGATGGCGGCGGCCTGCTCCTCGAAGGCGCAGGTGGCCAGCACGTCGATCAGGTGCAGCGACGGACGGTTGAAACCGGTGGTCATGTGGGTCATGCGGGCCCGCTCGAGCGCGACCGGGTCGACCGCGCGCGTCACCATGAGGTAGTTGCGGATCATGATCTCGTGGCGGTTCTCCTCCGCCGTCCACCGGCCGACCCAGCGCCACCACGGACCGGTGCGCAGATGCTTGCCGAGCTCACGGTGGTAGGACGGCAGGTTGTCGGCAACCAGCACGCTCACGGTCAGCGCGAGTGCGGCGGTCTCGCTCAGCTCGGACTGCTCCGGGGTCCAGTCGGCGCCGCCGAGGAAGGCGAAGTTGCGGCCGTCGGACCACGGCACGAAATCGTGCGGCTGCCAGCCCTCGGCGGCCTCGATGTGCCTGGCCAGGTTGGTTTCCACCACGTCCGCGAGCGAATCCAGCAACTCGCGGTCGGTCAAAGTTTTCAGCACGAGGACACCCTAGTCCTTCGACCGCGAGCGCGGGGAGCGACGGGGTCCCCGCGCCGCGGCGGCGCCCCGACGGCGGCAGCGCCAGGATCTTCGGCAACGACGTGGTCGAGCGGCCCAACGCGGTGCGCTCGCTGCTCGGCGTCACCGGGCAGTACGCCTCGGTCGACGAGATGCTGACCGCCAC
>NZ_JARWOJ010000409.1 GCF_029868625.1 Nocardia neocaledoniensis
CCCCCCACGGCCACCACCCCCCACCCCCCCCCCACCCCCCCCCCGGGCCTGCGCCCCGGGGGGGCGGGGGCCGCGCGCGGCTGAGCGGGGGGCGGCGCGGCCCCCCCGGCCGGGGGGGCGGGGCGGCCGGTCACGGCAGGAGTCCGTGGGCCCGGGCGGCAGGCTCGAACGCGCCGGGTGAATCGGGAACAAGGGTCGCCGCGCGGCGGTTGTGCGTCGTATGACCGATGCCGTGCACCGCGATGACCGCTGGCTGGGTGAAGACCTGGACCTCGACGCCTACCTGTCCAGGATCGGCTACGAGGGGCCGCGCACGGCCACCGTCGACACCCTGCACGCGCTGGTCCGCGCCCACACCACCA
Organism: Nocardia neocaledoniensis; assembly: GCF_029868625.1. Taxonomy (GTDB): domain Bacteria; phylum Actinomycetota; class Actinomycetes; order Mycobacteriales; family Mycobacteriaceae; genus Nocardia; species Nocardia neocaledoniensis_A. The sequence goes on from NZ_JARWOJ010000409.1 coordinate 363, forward strand.
CGATCCCGTTCGAGAACCTGGAGATCATCCTCGGGCGCGGGATCCCGCTGGACCTGGACGCGTTGCAGGACAAGCTGATCCGCCGCCGTCGCGGCGGCTACTGTTTCGAGAACGCCGGACTGTTCGCGGCCGCGCTGGAACGCTTCGGCTTCGGCGTCTCCGGCCTGAGCGGCCGGGTCACCTACGGTGCGCTGGCCACCGGCGCGCTGCGCCCGGCCACCCACGCGCTGCTACGGGTGACCACCCCCGAGGACGATCGCGTGTGGATCTGCGATGTCGGCTTCGGCTTCGGTCCGCTCGCGCCGTACGAATTGGTGGACGGGCGCGGCGAATTCACGCTCGGCGAGTGGCACTACCGCCTCGAACGGCGCGTCGACGACACCGACGGCGACCTGTGGGTGCTGTTCCAGCGCAGCCACGAGGGCTGGATCGACCGGTACACCTTCACCGAGAACCCGCAGTACCGGATCGACTACGCCGTCGGCAACCACTTCGTGTCCACCTCGCCGCGCTCGCCGTTCACCACCAGGCCGTTCCTGCAGCGCTTCCTGCCCGAGGTGCATCACGTCCTCGACGACGTGACCCTGACCACCGAATACCCCGACGGCACCGCGCGATCACGCGAGCTCGAGCCCAGCGAACTCCCGAAGGTCCTGGCCGAGATCTTCGACATCGACCTGGACGACAACGACGTGCGGACGCTCATGGCGATGCCATGGAGAACCGTCTGACCTCACGCTGATCGACCTCTGACACGGCACGGCGGTTTGCTTCCCCGGTGTCACTACGGCAAATTGGTGGTTACTTGCCGGGAAACATTACCCCGATCTCGACACGGGGTCCGATGTGTTGGGGTCCTTCGTGCCGAAAGTTCAGTCCGCGTCCACGCGCGCACCGGAGACGGTGGTCGCGCGCGACTCCGCCGTCACCGGACGGCGCCGGGACCTGGACGGGCTGCGCGGTGTGGCGATCGCCCTGGTGGTCGCCTTCCACGTGTGGGCGGGGCGGGTCTCCGGCGGCGTCGATGTGTTCCTGGTGCTCTCGGGCTTCTTCTTCACCGGCGCGGTCGTGCGGGGAGTGGAACGGCGCGGCGGGATCGCCGCGGCCGAGACGATGCGGCGGACCACCCGCCGGTTGACGCCGTCGCTGGTCGTGGTCCTCGCCGCCATCGCGCTCGCCACGATCGCGCTGCGGCCCTACACCCAGCTGGGCGAGACGGCCGCTCAGACGCTGGCCTCGATGTTCTACTTCCAGAACTGGTATCTGGCCACGGCCGAGCTCGACTATCTCGCGCCCGACCCGTCGGTCAGCCCGCTGCAGCACCTGTGGTCGATGTCGGTGCAGGGGCAGTTCTATCTGGTGATCCTGGTGGTGCTGGCCGGGTGGGCCTGGCTGCGCAGGCGTGGTCTGGCCGGGCGGCCCGCGCTGCTGGTCGCCCTGGTGGGTGGCGGCGCGCTCTCCTTCGCCTACGCCGCGTTCGGTTCGGCGCATCATCAGGCTTGGACCTACTACGACAGCGGCGCGCGGGTCTGGGAGCTGCTGGCCGGTGCCGCGCTGGCCGTCGCCGCGCCGTGGCTGCGGCTGCCCCGCCTGCTGGCCGGTCCGGCGGCCGCGCTCGGGCTGCTGATGGTGCTCGCGTGCGGTCCGATCTTCGACGGCGCCCATCAGTTCCCCGGCGTCGCCGCGCTGTGGCCGGTGGCCGCGGCCTGCCTGGTGATCGCCTCGGGATTCGGCGTCGCCGGGCCGTCGGCGTGGCCGCACCGCGTGCTGGGCGGCCGGGTCTGCACCGAACTCGGCGCGATCGCCTATCCGCTGTACCTGTGGCACTGGCCGATCCTCATCTTCTACCTGGCCGAATCCGGCCGTGCCTACGCCGGACTGGTCGACGGTCTCGTGGTGATCGCCATCTCGCTGGTCGCGGCCCACGCCACCACGCACCTGATCGAGACGCCCCTGCGCCTGCCGCCGCGTGGCCAGGTGGTCCCGGTGCGGCCGCCGCGGCCCGCCGCCGGACTGGTGGTCACGGTGCTCACCGTGGCCGTCCTGATCTCGGCGGTGGGCTGGCAGGTCGTGTTGCGCGCCAATCCGGCCGTGCCGCCGCAGGCCCTCGACACCGGTAGGTATCCGGGCGCCGCCGCGCTGCTCTCGGGCGCCGACTACCCACGGGAGCCGATGCGTCCCACCGTGTTCGAGGGACAGGCCGACACCCCGCCGCCCACCACCGACGGCTGCATCACGCCCAATCGTGAGGTCCGCACCTGCGTCTACGGTGACCCCGCCGGTGCCCGCACCATCGCCGTGGTCGGCGGATCGCATTCCGAGCACTGGATTCCCGCCATGGAACTGCTCGGCGCCGAGCACGGGATCCGGATCGTGTCCTACCTCAAGGAGGGGTGTCCGGTCGTGCTCGCCGACGAGCCGTCCTACGCCGACTGGCCGTTCCCCGAATGTCACGAATGGTCGCGTGAGGTGCTCGATCGGCTCGTCGCCGAGCCACCCGACTGGGTGCTCACCCTGTCGACCCGCTACCGCAAGGACGGCCTCGGTGACGAGGTGCCGGGGGAGTACCTCGAGGTGTGGTCGGCCCTGCAGGAACGGGGCTTGAACGTGCTCGCGCTGCGCGACACCCCGCGGCTGCGCCGCGACGGTGTGCTCTACCGAGCCACCGACTGCCTGGCGCACCGCGGCGACGCCGACAGCTGCGGTCTCGACCGCGCGGCGGCGCTCGACGCGGTCGATCCGGCGCGGGAACCGGCGGCCGGGTATCCGAACGTCCACCTGCTCGACTTGTCCGACGCCGTCTGCCGGCCGCAGCGCTGCCGGGTGGTGGAGGGCAACGTCCTCATCTATCGCGACGAACACCACCTGACCGCCAGTTACGCTCGCTCCCTCGCCCCCGAACTCGGCAGGCAGATCGCCGCGATCACCGGCTGGTGGTAGCGCGCGGGGCCGCCGACGTCGGTGTGTGCGGCTACCCTCGGTCGCGTGCGCATCCTCCGCAAGACACCGGTCCTGCTCCTCGCGCTCGCTCTGTTGCCGGTCGCCTGTTCGTCCGGACCCGATCAGCCCCAGACCGTCGCCGAGGCCTTCGCGGCCGCGCTGAGCAGCGGTGACGCGGCCGCCGCCGCGGCGCTCACCGACGCGCCCGAGCAGGCCGGACCCGCCCTGACCACGCTGTTCGAGAACCTCGGCAAGAACGACGCCGTCCGGGTGTCGGGCACCGACGACAACGGCTTCACTCTCGAATCCACCTGGAAGCTAGGCCCGGACGGCCGCGACGAGTGGACCTACACCAGCACCGGCACCGCCGCCGACGACAACGGCTGGAAGGTCGACTGGAATCCCGCCACCGTCGCGCCCGGCCTCGAACTGGGTCCGCTCAGTTACAGCCCGGTCTATCCGAAGCCCGCGCGCGTGCTCGACGCGACCGGCGGTGAGCTGATGACCCAGCAGGTGGTCACCCTCGTCCAGGTCGCACCCGACGCCGACCTGCCCGCACTCGCCGCGCTGCTCGCGCCGCACGGGGTCACCGAGGCGGGTCTGCGCGCGGATCTGGCCGCGGCACAGGGGAAGTCGATCACCGCCGTCGCTCTGCGCGAGACCGACATCGCGCCGGTCCAGCAGCCGCTGAGCGAAGTGCGGGGAGTGACCCTCGCCCCGCAGCACCGCCTGCTCACCGTGGACAAGAGCCTGGCCGGACCCACCACCGCCGGGCTGGCCGAACTGTGGCAGCAGGAGGCCGACGCCGCCGCGGGCTGGGCAGTACGCGCCCAGACCCCGCAGGGCACCCAGCGCGTCGCGGGCCCGGACGCCACCCCGACGGCCGACATCGCCAGCACCGTCGACATCGACCTGCAGAACGCCGCCGAGGCCGCCCTGACCCCGCTGCAGCAGCCCGCCGCGATCGTCGCGCTGCGTCCGTCGAGCGGCGAGGTGCTCGCGGTCGCGCAGAACGCCCCCGCCGACGCCCAGGGCCCCATCGCGCTGACCGGGCTGTATCCGCCCGGATCGACCTTCAAGACCGTCACCGTCTCGGCCGCGCTGCAAGCGGGCGGGGTGAACATCGACACCGTGCTGCCCTGCCCCGGCCGCGCGACCATCGAGGGACGCACCATCCCCAACGACGACGAGTTCGATCTCGGGCAGGTGCCGCTGCACACCGCGTTCGCCCGCTCCTGCAACACCACGATGGCCGAACTCGGGGTGCGGTTACCCGCCGACGGACTCACCACGGCCGCCGCGCAGCTCGGCCTCGGCGTGGATTATGTGACACCCGGCTTGACGACTGTCACGGGGAAGGTTCCGCCAGCGCAGAATTCGGCGCAGCGGGTCGAGTCGAGCATCGGGCAGGGCAGTGTCACCGCCTCGCCGTTCGGGATGGCGCTCGTCGCGGCCTCGCTGGCGCACGGCTCCGCGCCCGCCCCGGCCATCGTGCGCGGCCGCCCCGGCACCGCCGACCGGCCGTCGGCGCCGGTGCCCGCCGCGGTGACGTCGCAGATAGAGACCATGATGGGGGAGACGGTGTCCGCCGGAACCGCCACCGCGCTGCGCGATATCCCGGGCCTGCGCGGCAAGACCGGTACCGCCGAATACCTCGACGACAAGCACGCGCACGGCTGGTTCGTCGGCATCGACGGTGACCTCGCCTTCGCGGTGTTCGTCGCCGACGCCGGCAGCTCGGGGCCCGCGGTCGAGGCCGCCGGACGGATGCTGCGGGCGAAACAATGATCTATGTCACCCTCGGTGGGCGGGCAATACCTACGCTGCCGCACGCTGCCCGCGTCAGGGCAGCTACACTCGTCCGCGGGCCATATCCATGGTCAATACGCGGGATGTCACAATTTCGAGAAGGTTCGGAGTAGGCGCCATCGATACCGGTCAGAAGATCGCGGAGCATTACCGCCTGGTCGAGCGTATTGGTAGCGGCGGCACAGGCGTTGTATGGCGTGCTGTCGACGAACGCCTCCAACGCTCCGTGGCTGTGAAGCAGATCCACATCAAGCCAAGCCTGCCCGAGGGCGAGCGGGATGTCTTGCGCCAGCGCGCAATTCGAGAAGCTCGCAACGCGGCGCGCTTCCAGCACCCCAACGCCATCGTGGTCTTCGACATCACCGAGCACAACGGTGATCCGTGCCTGGTCATGGAGTACCTCAAGTCGGTCAGTCTCGCGGCGGAGCTGGGCCAGAAGGGCCCGCTGCCGCTGACCGAGGTCGCCCGCATCGGTGAGCAGGTCGCGTCCGCGCTGATCGCCGCTCACCAGGCCGGTCTCGTGCACCGCGACGTGAAGCCGGGCAACATCCTGCTCGGCGAGCACGGTGAGGTGAAGATCACCGACTTCGGCATCTCCCGCGCCGCCGGTGACGTCACCCTCACCGAGACGGGCCTGATCTGCGGTACCGCCGCCTATCTGGCCCCCGAGGTCGCCCGCGGCGCCGACCCGACGCCCGCCGCCGACGTGTTCGCGCTCGGCGCGACGCTGTTCCACGCGCTCGAGGGCGAACCGCCCTACGGCGCCAACGCCAACCCGCTGGCCGTGCTCTACGCGGCCGCCAACGGCCAGGTCCGCGAGCCGCGCAACGCGGGCCCGGCCACCGACTTCCTGCTCGACCTGCTCAGCCCCGAACCGCTGGACCGGCCGACGATGACCGAGTCGCGCCACGCGCTGGCCGCGTTCGCCGACGCCGACGCGGTGCCCGCCGGATTCGTCCCGGCCAGCGAGGCCTACGGCCGCCGCAACTCGGCCGCCGCCACCCAGGTGATCCGGCAGTCCGGGAACCGGGCCTCGCACGCGGGGGCGTCCACCGCGACGACCAGGCAGATCCGGTCGAACAATCCGCGTCCGCCGGCCCGGCACGACACGGCCACGCATCCGCCGACGGCCGCTCAGCCCGCCCCCGCCCCGCGCAAGCCCGCCGGCAAGGGGCGCGCGGTGCTGATCGGCTCCGGTGTCGGCGCGGTGGTCGCCGCGATCGCCGTCGCGATCAGCGCGATGAACGGCTCGGACTCGGATTCGCCGCAGGTGCAGGCGAACCCGCCGACCTCGGTACAGAGCTCCGCCGAACCCGCGACCAGCGGCGCCGCCACCCCGGCCGCGCTCGGGCAGACCACCAATACCGGGACCGTCGACATCGGCTCGGCGGGCCTGCTCGTCGAGAACTTCTTCAGCGACCCGGCCGGTTCCTGGTCGTTGCTCACCCCGGCCGCCCAGAAGGTCTACGGCAGCGAGACCGCGTTCCGGCAGTACTGGGCCGATCGCACCATCACCTCGTTCGCCAGCATCACCGGCGGCAACAACGCCGACGGCTCCTCCGACATGCGCCTGGCCAGCATCACCATCAACGGCCAGACCAAGGCCATGGTCATGCGGGTCGTGAACTCCGGCGGCAGCCTGCGCATCGACGGCGACACCCGCTGACCGGAGTGGCGTGCGTCGCACGAACGACGAACCGGTGACCGGCCCCCCCCGCCCCCCACCCCCCCGAGCCCCCCCCCCCCCCCGCCGCCCGCCCCGGCGCGGCCGAGCGCGGCGGCGGCGACTGTGCTCAGGGTGCCGTTCACGGCCGTGACCCGGCGTTCGGGTCCGTCGGGCATCGACCGGTGGTCGATCAGCGACGATACGGCGTCGATCAGTGGATACGCGACGAGCAGGGTGACGGCCACCGCGCCGAGCGCGTCGCTGACGGCGGCGAAGGCGAGGGCCCAGCCGATCGCCAGCACGCCCCGGCCCAGCGAGAGCCGGATCAGCGAGGACCGTTCCGTCGTCGAAACTGCTGGTACTGCGGTCTTGTTCATGGAAATCCGTTCGATCGGAGAGGCTGGATCAGCCGAGAAGCTGGCGTGGAGTGGGCCCGTGGCCGTGCAGGACAGCGGTTTCCGACCACACCACGAGCGCGATCGGGCCGGTGACGAAAAGGGCGGCGATGAAGGCTGTTCCGGTGGCGTCGGACATCACGCGGCCCGCAGCGGTGCGGCGAAGGACGTGCGCAAGGAGGACGGTCCGATCAGCGGCAGCAGCGCTGCCAGGAGCTTGCCCTTGACCGTCGCGGGCGTCCGGGTCAGTTCGACCTCGACGCGGGAGCCCTGCGCGGTGGGCGTGGCGCGGAAGACCCAGCCCCCGCCCGCGCCGAAGAGTTTGGAATCCAGCGTGGTGACGGTGACGGTGTCGCCCGCGGGGTCCCAGTCGTAGCGGGCACGTTCCCAGGCGGCGGCATTGCCCTCGGTGACCTCGGCCCAGGTGGCGCCGCGGTCGTGCACCAAGAAGTGCTCGGCGTCGATGGACGCCGACCAGATCTCCGGCCGGGTGGGGCCGAAGTCGGTGAGGACCCGCACGACCTCGGCGGGGGACAGGGTGGACTGGAGATGGAAACGGATCGTCGTCATGGCACAACGATCGCCGCCGGCGCGCATCCGCCGAATCTGTCGGGTGACGCACGCGGTGACGTAATCGGGGACGACTACGTCATGGTCGGCGTCAGCTGACAGATGTGGCGGGCGGGCGGCGCGGCCCAAGGTGGAACCACTCCCACCTGACCGTCGCTTCGAAAGGACCATCGACATGGTCGACATCCGACGCCCGCACCGCATTCTCGCGGCGGGCACGGCCGTGGTGGCGGGCGCCGCCCTCGCCGTCGCCTGCACCGCGAGCACCACCACCAGTGCCGGACCGACCGCGGACGCGCCACGGCCGACCGTCGTCCTGGTCCACGGGGCCTTCGCCGACGCCTCGAGCTGGAACGACGTCGTCGACAAGCTCCTCGCCGACCGGTATCCCGTGGTGGCCGTGGCCAATCCCCTGCGTGGGCCCGGCGGCCGACGCCGCTGTCGTGCGGAGCGTCGTCAGCCATATCCAGGGCCCGGTGGTCCTGGTCGGGCACTCCTACGGCGGATCGGTCATCAGCGCAGCCGCCGCGGGCAACGACCAGGTGCGGTCGCTGGTCTATGTGGCGGCCTTCCAGCCCGCACCGGGCGAGACCGCGCTGGAACTGACCGGCAGGTTCCCCGGGTCCACGTTGCCCGGCACGCTCGACCCGGTACCCGTCACCGGCGCCGACGGCAGCGTCGGTACCGACCTCTACATCCAGCAGGCGAAGTTCCCCGCGCAATTCGCTGCCGACGTCGCGCCCGAGCGCGCCGCCCTTGCCGCGGCCGCCCAGCGCCCGATCGCCCAGTCCGCGCTCGAGGAGAAGGCGACCGTGGCGGCCTGGACCGACAAGCCCAGCTGGGCCGTGGTCACCACCCAGGACCTCAATATCCCGGCCGCGGCGCAGCGATTCATGGCCGAGCGCGCGCATTCCCGGACCACCGAGGTCGCCGCCTCGCATTCGGTGGCCGTGTCACATCCCGACGTCGTCGCCGACGTCATCGAGCAAGCCGCCGCCGTCCGCTGACCGAAGACGAAACCCGTTCGAGGAGAACACTGATCATGGATATGAAACTGGAAGTCGTCGTGCTGCCCGTCGCCGACGTCGATCGCGCCAAAGCCTTCTACGTCGATCGGCTGGGATTCCGGCTCGATGCCGACTTCCCGGTCGACGCCGGCTATCGCGTCGTCCAGGTCACCCCGCCCGGCTCGGAGTGCTCGATCATCTTCGGCACCGGCGTCGCCGCGGCCGCACCGGGAACAGTGCACGGCCTGCACCTGATCGTCACCGATATCGAGCAGGCCGTCGCGGAGCTGACCGGGCGCGGCGTCGAAGTCGATGGGCCGTTCCGCGACGACACCGGCGTGTTCCACCACCCGGGCACCGACCACCGGGTGCCGGGCGCCGACCCGCGGCGGCGCTCCTACGGGTCGTTCGCCGCGTTCACCGATCCCGACGGCAACGGCTGGTTTCTGCAGGAAGTCACCCAGCGCGCGCCCGGCCGCTGAGCTACGGAGGGAACACCATGTCCGACAACGAAACCCGCACTTACGACGTCGTGGTGATCGGCGCGGGCCCGGGGGGGGGGGAACGCGCCCCCCCGCCCCGCGCCCCCGGGCGGGGGCCCCGGGTGGTGGGAAACCGACAGGGGGGGGGGGGAAT
>NZ_JARWOJ010000410.1 GCF_029868625.1 Nocardia neocaledoniensis
AGCCGCCCCACAGGTCGAGCACCGGTTCACCGTCGACCGTGACGCACAGTGCCGCACCGAGTTCCGCGCCGGAGCCGAGGTGTTCGTCGAAGGCCGCGCGCACGGCCGCGAAATCGTCGTGGCAGAAGCCCGAGGAGCTGCTCATCGCGACACCCCCGCCGTCGCGCGGGCCTGCACCGGCAGGGCGTTGCCCGCGGCGGCGGCCCGTTTCGCGCCGCGCGCCAGTTCCTTCGTCAGGGCCCGCACATACGGCTCGAACTCGGCCTGGATGGTGTGCCGGGGCGAATCGTAGTAGCGGCCGGCCCTTTTGGCCTCGTGCGCGGCGAGTGCCTGCTCGATCTCGGCGCGTGGCGGCAGGTGGTAGCGACCGGTGAGGTAGGCGGCGACCAGCTTGCTCTGCTGCTCGGCGAAATTGACCAGCGTCGGCATCGGCTGGGCCAGGCCGAGATAGAACAGATTGTCCACCCCGGGCTTGTGCATCAGCTGGAACAGCGGGAAGCGGTTGTCGGCGCGGGGCGCCAGGTCCGGGTCGGTGAAGAAGGGGAAGCTGATGTGGTAGCCGGTGGCGCACACGATCACGTCGACCTGCTCGCTGCTGCCGTCCGCGAAATGCACGGTGTCGCCGTCCAAGCGGACGATGGCGGGCTTGCACTCCACGTCGCCGCAGCCCGCGCGGTGCAGGAATTCCTCACTGGCCGACGGGTGCGCCTCGAAGGGCTTGTGGTCGGGTGCGGGCAGGCCGTAGTTCTGCATCTCGCCGCGGTTCTTGCGGACGAAGCGCTGCTTGAGCTTCAGACCGAGCTTGGCCGGCATCCACCTCGGCATGGACGCGCGGTCACCCACCTGGCCCCGCACGTATTTCGGCAGCACCCACACACCGCGCCGCGCGGACACGAACAGTTTCGCGGCGAGGAAACGCTGCGACAGTTCCGAGGCGATGTCGAGCCCGGAGTTGCCCATGCCGACCACCACGATTCGCTTGCCGCGCATATCGATCGGGTCGAACGGGTCGTTGTAGGCGTGACTGTGCATGAGTACGCCGTCGAATTCGCCGGGATAGTCGGGGAAGCGGGGGTCCCAGTGGTGGCCGTTGCAGACGATCAGGGCGTCGAAGATCTCGGTGTCCCCGGCCGCGGTGGTCACCCGCCACAGCCCGGCGTCGTCACGTTCGGCCGCGGTGACCAGGCTGTCGAACCGGATCCGGTCGCGCAGGCCGAAGTGGTCGACGTAGTCCTTGAAGTACTGCAGCAGCTGGGAATGGTGCGGGAAGTCCGGCCATTCCGCGGGCGCCGGGTAGTCCTCGAACTGCAGGCGGTACTTCGAGGTGTCGATGTGCAGGCTCTGGTAGCAGGCCGACATCCCGTTGGGGTTCTTGAAGTACCAGTTGCCGCCCACCTCGTCGGAGGCCTCGTAGCAGACGAACGGAATGCCGTACTCGGCAAGCCTTTTGGCGACGGTGATACCCGACGGCCCGGCGCCGATGACGCAGACCCTGGGTAGTTCGCGTGTATCCATGCACAACTCCTGAACGGCGAAGGTCGTCGATGACCGTGCCGAGTGACGTGGCCCACAGGATAGCTGTTCGCTGGACATCGTGTCTAGTGAATTGGCGGATCGTCTAGGATGGTTCGCATGACGTCCGAACCCGCCCGTCGCGGATCGCTGCGCGAGGAACAGAAACGCCTCACCAAGGCCAGGATCGTCGAGACCGCGCGCACCCTGTTCGAGACGCAGGGCTACTCCGACGTCCGCGTCGACGACATCGCCGCCGCCGTCGGCTGCAGCCGCGCCACCTTCTACCTGCACTTCCCCAGCAAGGGCGAGGTGCTGCGGGCGATCGCCAACGAGGGCACGCTCACCAGCGTGCGGGAGTTCTACGCCGACCTCGACCGCGTGCTCACCACCGGGTCCCGGGAGGCGTTCGCGGAGTGGATGTCTCGCGCGATCGACTGGTTCTTCGTCAACAAGGACATGCTGCCCGCCTGGGACGAGGCGACCGCGGTGGAACCGGAGTTCCGCGCGGTCGCGCGCGAGGGCATCATGGCCTTGGCCGACAGCATGCCCGCCTACCTCGCGCGCTGGCCCGAGGCCCGGCGCGACGAGGCCAGGCTGCGGATCGAGTTGCTCGTCGCCCAGCTCGAGCGGTTCTTCACCCGGTGGGCCATGCAGGGGACGATCGATGTCACCGCCGAGCAGGCCGCGGCGGTTCTGACCGACGTGTGGTTTCCCGCGCTGCAGGCACCGTGATCAGCGGGTCGGCCAGCCGCCGTTGCGTTTGCGCTGGTCGACCTTGTCGTCGTCGACGAGTCGTTCGATGCCGAGCTTCTCGGCGAACAGGTGCCGCTGGGTGATCCAGCCGAGCACCGACAGACCGATCCAGGCCAGCGTCGAGGTGACCTGCTGCCAGCCCGGTTCGGGGTCGCGCAGGAACGCCAGCGAATCACCCATCCGGCCGAGACCGCTGAGCACCATGCTGGCGCCGCCGATCGAGGTGAGCCACAGCAGGGCGCGGGCACGGAACTTCTCGGCCAGGAACGCGCCCGCCACGCACACCGCGAGGGCGACGATCATGCTCAGGGCGATGTTCTTGTCGCCGGGCTGCAGCACCGTCGCCAGTTTGGTGCCGATCATCGCGCCGGTGAGACCACCGATGAAGTACGACGCGAAGCGGAAGACCAGCGAGGTCACCACCCACGCCGAGACCGCGCCGATCAGGCCGACCAGCAGCAGCCACCAGAACGAGGCGTTGACCAGGTCGGCGATCAGCCAGCCGAGGCCGAAGCCGATCGCCAGGATTCCCAGGTGCACCGAGCGGATGCCGTAGAAGCAGAGCAGGACGCCGACCGCCGCGACGACGATGCCGTTCATGGGCACTCCTTTCCAGAGTCGAGCGTGCTCACGGCTGGGCGGGCAGGTCGGCGGTGGCGGCGGCCACGGTCGGGTAGACGCCGATCGGGGTGTCACCGTGGGCGGCGGAGCCGAGCTCGTCGCCGAATTGCGCCACCGTGCGGGCGATCCGGAAGTCGACCCGGCGCTGCGCGAGGTCCTTGCGCAGCGCGAGCAGCGCGCTGACGGCGGTGACGTCGAGGGTCGGTGAGGTCTCCGCGTCGAGGACGACGATCCTGGTCTGCTCGGTGCACAGGGCCTCGATCCGCTCCCGCACGTAGTCGGCGTTGGCGAAGAACAACCCCGATTCGACCCGCACCACCAGCAGATCGGGCCGCGTGGACAGGTCGGGATGCCTGACCTGATCCACCCACAGCGACCCGCTCTTGGCCAGCGCCGCGACATGCGGCTGCGAGGCGCGGTAGACCAGCAGCAGCGTCGCCACGCCGATGCCGATGAGCAGGCCGGGCAGGGTGTCGAACAGCAGCACACCGAGCAGAGCCGCCATCGCGCCGAGGAAATCCGCCCTCGCGGCACGCCCGTAGATGCTGCCGAGCAACTGGGACCAGACGCGGTACAGGCGGCGCAAGGCGGAGACGTCGACGAGTTCGATCACGGCGGCGATCACCACGGCGGCCAGCGTCGCCTCGGGCAGCTTCTCGAACAGGCCCGTCAGGAACAGCAGGGTGAGCAGCGTGAGGGCGGCCACCACCAGTCCGCTGAGCTGTGTCTTCGCACCGGCGCCGCCGTTCACCGCGGTCTTGGACAAGCTGCCGTTGACCACCATCCCCGACGCCAGCCCCGACCCCAGGTTGGCGGCGCCGAGGCCGAGCAGTTCCCGATTGGGGTCGATGGCGTAACCCGCCTTGGCCGCATAGGTTTTCGCGGCGCCGAGGCCTTCGGCGAAGCCGATCAGCAGCACGCCGCAGGCCGGGCCGAGCAGGTCGAGGTAGTCGTGGAAGCCGACGCCAGAGGGCGGGCCGAGCGCGGGTAGTCCGGCGTCGATGTGGCCGACGATGGCGACGCCCTTGTCGTCGAGGCCGAAGATCCACACGGCCAGGATGCCGAGCAGCACCGCCAGCAGGGAGCCGGGCACCAGCGGCAGCCAGCGCCGCACGCCGAGCACGACGGCCAGGCTCACCAGCCCGATCAGCAGGGTGCGCCAGTGTGTCTCGCCCAGCTCGCCGAGCACACCCCACGTCTGTTCGAAGAAGTTGCCCTCGTGTTTGCCGACGCCGAGGAGCTTGGGCACCTGGCCGATGACGATGGTCAGCGCGAGCCCGACGATGAACCCCTTGAGCACCGGTTCGGAGATGAACGCGGCGATGAAGCCGAGGCGGATCAGTCCGGCCAGCAGACCGACCAGGCCGGTCGCGATCGCGAGCGCGGTCGACAGCGCGAGGTAGCGGCCGCTGTCGGCCCCGGCCAGGGGCGCGATGATCGCCGCCGACAGCGCCGCGGTGGCCGACATCGGCGCCACGATGAGATGCCGTGAACTGCCGGCCAGCGCGTAGAGCACCAGCGAGGGCACCGCCGCGTAGAGGCCGACCACCGGCGGCACCCCGGCGATCGAGGCGTAGGCGAGTCCCTCCGGCACCAGCACCGCCCAGACCGTCAGGCCGGCCAGCACGTCCGGTCGGATCCAGCCGCGCTGGTAGCCGCGCAGGGATTCGAAGATCGGGACCGCCATCGCCTCGTTCCTCCTACAGTCCGCCGATCCCCTTGCCGAGGACCACCGCACCCATCACGACCAGCACGATCGCCATCACCGCGTGATTGTTGGCCTGCAGCCACTCGCGCAGGGAGTTCAGGGTCGGCCGCAACCGGTCCGCGGCGACGAGGTAGCCGAGCACGACCGCGAGGACTGTGGACGAGGCGAGCAGCGTGAACACCACGATCGCGGTGATCGAGGCGCCGGTATCGAGCCCCGCGCCGCCGATCACCAGCCCCGCCGACAGGCCGAGCAGCAGATTCTTCGGATTGACCCCGGACAGCAGCGCGCCGAGGCCGGTGGCTTTCGCCGTGGTCATGGAGTCGATGGCCTGCATCCATCCGGGCACCGCGGTGTCGGCGCGCGCCTGCCACTGCCGCACCGCCAACACGACGAGCCCCAGCCCGAGCACGATCTTGATCCATGACACCACCGCCGACGGCTCCTGTTCGGTGCCGTCGCTCAGCGACCCGGAGACCACCGTGAACACCGCCACCACAGCCAGGATTCCGACGACCCACCCGCCCGCGAAACCCTTCGCCGCCCCACCCGCGTTCCGCGACAGGATCATGAGAATCGCCGCCACGATCGGAATCGGCGACAGCGCGATACCGACCGCGAGCGGCAGCAGATCACCGAGTACCTGGCCCATGGTCACCACGGTAGGAACCGAGGGCCCGTGTGCGCCTCACACCTTCTGGATGAGATCGACGGGCCCCTCAGCCGACGAGGGCGACGATGGCGCCGCGGCGAACAGCCGGCGCGAATCACCGTGCACATCATCCGAATCGGATGAGATGACCGCGGCCGGGTTCACCCGTATCGGGTGAGGCGGGGCGTGCCCGATCGGCGCAGCATCGCGGGATGGGATCATCACCTGCGCTCGGCCCGGTCGAATTCCTCGTCCTCGCCTTTCCCGGCACCAGCGTCGACTCCGCCGTCACCGACGCCCTGACCGAGGTCGTCGCGAACGGGCTGGTGACGTTGCTGGACATGGTGGTGCTGACGATGGACGAGGCGGGCACGATCACCGAGTCCGAGATCGACGACGACCTGACCGAGGTGGGGCTGACCGGGCTCACCGCCGCCGACATCGACCTGGTCAGCGACTCCGATGTGGAGGTCGTGCGCGCGTCGCTGGAACCGGGGAGTACGGCCCTGATCCTGGTCTTCGAACAGACCTGGGCCGTGCGGCTGGCCTCGGCGGTGCGCGGCGCCGAGGGCGAGGTCGCGCTGCAGGTGCCGGTACCCCGCGACGTCGTCGAATCCGCGGTATCCGCCGCGATGACGGCCTAGGGAGGAGCAGATATGCCGCTACGACGGGGCCGTATCGGTCGGCCCGGACTACTGGGGACGGTGGCGCGGACGGCGGTGGTCGCCGGCACCGCGACCGCGACGTCCAACGCGATCAACAATCGGGCCGCCAGACGTTCGGCCGAGCAGCAGGCCTACGCCCAGCAGCAGAACGCCGAGCAGGCCGCACAGCAACAGGCCTATGCCCAGCAGACAGCCGCACAACAACAGGCCTACGCCCAGCAGGCGGCCACACCGCACGAGGCCTACGCGCCGCCTGCGCCACCGCCCGCCGAGCCCATCGATCTGGTCGGCAAGCTGAAGCAGTTGAGCGAATTGCATTCCGCCGGAGCGCTGTCCGACGCCGAGTTCGCCGCAGCCAAGGCACAGCTGCTCGGCTGAGCACGTCCCCGCAGAGCCGCACGGACCCGGCGAGGGTCCGCTCATCGAACCCCGGATCATCCGAGGGCGCGACGCTTTTCGGTGGCCTCACTCCTGGAGACGGGCGCCCACCGTGTGGACGACGACCACGCGGGGATTCAACGGCACCAGATCGTCCACCGCCGCTTGGAGTTCGGCTACCGGCGGCAGCTGTTCCGGGCCGAGCACCGAGACCGTCGCGGTGTCGCCGTGCACCGTGACGTCGACGACCTGCGCACCGGGCGCGTCGCCCAGCCAGTCCTCGGTCGCGTCGGCGATCTGCCTGGCCCACAGCGTCGACAACGAATTGAGCACCATCGGGATCGCGACGAGCACCAGCGCGGCACCGAGCACCAGATACGCGCGACCGCGCCGGGCGCCCGCCGCCTCGCCCTCCCCCGCGTAGCCCGCGACGAGCAGCACCGTCGTCACGGTGATGATCATCGCGACGACATTCGACGCGAACAGCACGAACGCGCCGAGCGCCAGGGAGGGCGCCCCAGATCCGAGACACACCCCGACCACTCCGAGCGGCGGCACCAGCGAGATCGCGATCGCCACGCCGGGCAGCACATCGCCGACATCGCGCCGGGTGACGGCCACCGCCGCGACCAGCCCGGTGGCCAGCGCGGCGGTGAGATCCATCAGCTTCGGCGAGGTCCGCCCCACCACCTGCGCGTTCGACAGCACGTTGACCGGATTCGGCAGCACCTGGGCGAAGACGAACCCGAGCGCGACCACCACGACGATCCCCGCCAGCACCAGGATCAGACTGCGCCCGACCAGGGCCGTTCGCCCGGTGACCACACCCAGCGCGACACCGAGGATCGGTACCGACAGCGGCGCGACGATCATCGCGCCGATCACCGTGGCGGTGGAATCGCCGATGACGCCCGAGATCGCGATGACCGCCGAGAGCACGAGCATGATCCAGAACGCCGACCGTTTGGCGGTCACGTCACCGACGGAGAGGTCCAGCTTGTCGGTGAGCTCGTCGAGGGTGCGACGCTGCTGGTCGGGAACCAGGAATCCGAGCATGCGGTGTTCCTCGCGGCTCAGGGGGTGACGATCGAGAAGTCGGGGTCGGGCTCGTCGAGGTAGCCGACCAGCTCGGCCAGCTTGCTCGCGTCTCCGTCGACGGTGACGCGGCCCGCGGCGATCATGTCCGGCAAGGATTCTCCATCCAGCAGGGCCGCCCGCAGATCAGGTTCGGTGAGGGTGAAGGTCGCGTCGGCGGGCGACACCTCACCCTCGACGTCGAAGTGGACGAGCAACCCGTTGCGCAGGTGCGTGCGGTGCACCGGTCCGCCCTGGACGCGCCAGTCGATGACGATCGTCGCCGACCAGGCACGCGGGCCGTCGATGCGCAGGGCGAGTGCGTCGAAGAGCTGCTCCACCGACAGCGCTGCCTCGATGTCGGGCGCGTTGGCCACGGTCGGGGTCCCGACCTTGCCGTTGCGCAACTCGTAGGCGCCCATCAGGAAGAAGTTGCGCCAGGTGCCGTTCTCGGACCCGTAGCCGAGCTGCTCGAACGTGTCCGCCTGCAGCGCTTTCGCTTCGGCGTTGCCGGGGTCGGCGAAGATCACGTAATTGAGCACCTGGGCGACCCAGCGGTAGTCGCCGTCCTCGTAGACCTTGCGCGCCTTGACGATCACCTCGTCCGCGCCACCCATGAAATCCACGTGACGGCGGGCGGATTCGACCGGCGGGTGCTGCCACAGATTGGCCGGATTACCGTCGAACCAACCCATGTACCGCTGGTAGATCGCCTTCACGTTGTGGCTGACCGAGCCGTAGTAGCCGTGGGTGGACCACGAGTTCTCGATCGCGGGCGGCAGCTGGATGTCCTCGGC
The DNA here is from genome assembly GCF_029868625.1 of Nocardia neocaledoniensis. Lineage (GTDB taxonomy): Bacteria > Actinomycetota > Actinomycetes > Mycobacteriales > Mycobacteriaceae > Nocardia > Nocardia neocaledoniensis_A. The sequence goes on from NZ_JARWOJ010000410.1 coordinate 8,164, forward strand.
GATCTCGATGCCGGTGGCGCCCTTGTTCAACGCGCGCAGCGTCTGGTCGTGCAGATAGCCGTAGAGGTCACGCTGGATCGAGAGGTATTCGGTGAGCCGCTCGGTGCCCCAGGTGGGCCAGTGGTGCGAAGCGAAGACGACATCGGACCGGCCGGCGTAGCGGTGGATCGCCTCGGTCAGGTACTTCGACCACACATGCGGATCGCGCACCAGCGCGCCACGCAGGGTCAGCAGGTTGTGCAGGGTGTGGGTGGCGTTCTCGGCCATGCACAGCGCACGCAGGGCGGGGAAGTAGAAGTTCATCTCCGAGGGTGCCTCGGTGCCGGGCGTCATCTGGAATTCGATCTCGACACCGTCGACGGTGACCGTCTGGCCGGTGTGGTCGACGTCGATGGTCGGCAGGATCAGGGTGGGCACACCGGTGGAGGTGGTGGCACCCAGTCCGGCGCCGACGGCACCGAGCGGGCCACGGGGCAGGAAAGCGCCGTACATATACGCCGCGCGCCGCGACATCGCGGTACCCGCGTACACGTTCTCCTCCACGGCGTGTTCGATGAAACCGACCGGTGCGATGACGGGGCACTTCCCCGCGTCCACGTCGGCTTGCGCGAGCACACCCTTCGCGCCGCCGAAATGGTCGATATGGGAGTGCGAGTAGATCATCCCGGTCACGGGGCGGTCGCCCCGATGCTCGCGGTACAGGGCCAGGCCGGCGGCGGCGGTCTCCGCCGAGATCAGCGGGTCGATCACGATCACGCCGGTTTCGCCCTCGACCATGGTCATGTTGGACAGGTCGAGGCCACGGATCTGGTAGATACCCTCGGCCACCTCGAACAGGCCCTGCATCGCGACGAGCTTCGACTGGCGCCACAGGCTGGGGTGCACCGTAGACGGGCATTCGTCGTCGAGGAAGGAGAACGCGCCGCTGTCCCACACCACGTCGCCGTCGGCGTTGCGCACGACCCCCGGTGTCAATGCCGCGATGAATCCCCGTTCGGCATCGGCGAAGTCCTGGGTGTCGCCGAACGGTAGTGTGCGCGTGGCCTGCTCGTTGCCCGCTTCGATGCTGGCCGAGGCATCCTGCTGACTGGTCATCAGTTCCCTTCCCACGACAGATGAGCGACTCGCGACGACCGGATCCGGGCCGACGAGTCGACCGCACCCGCAGCATCACATCGCGCCGCCGGCACGACCTCATCCGAACGGGGTGAACTTGGCGGCGCCGCGCGTCAGATCACGCCGAGCGCGCGGGCCGTGGCGATGGCGTCGGCGCGGGCGTTGACGCCCAGCTTCTGATAGATGCCGCGCAGGTGGGTCTTCACGGTGTTCACCGAGACGCCCATGCCTGCGGCGATGGTCACCGCGGTCATGCCGGACGGAAGTTGGCGCAGCACCGCCAGTTCGGTGTCGGTGAGGTTGGGCGCGTCGGCCACGGCACCGCGGTGGGTGCGGATCTGGTCGGCGAAGGCGTCGTAGCGGCCGAATCGGCCGCCGAGCCGGTCGAGTGTCTCGGCCGCGCCGGGGACGTCGAGGAACGGGCGGATCAGCTGGTCGCCGCAGGCCAGGGCCAGCGCGTGGGCGAGGGCGTCGTCGACCTTGCGCGGTCGGTCGAGCCGGTCGGCGGCCACCGCCACCACCAGCCACGCCGTCACCTCGTGGGCGGACCGCCAGGTCGGAGCACCGGCGAGCAGCGGTTCCAGCAGCGCCAGTGCCGCCGTCGGCCGCTGCGTGGCCAGCGCGAGACCCGCGGCCGCGACCAGGGTTTCGGGCGTATCGCCGAGAATCCGCACGGCATGCTCGACCAGCTGTTGCGCGTCGATCTTCGCCTGCACGCGCAGCAGCAGCCACAGCACGTCGGTGACCAGGGCGTCGGTGCCGAGCAGGGTCGGGGTCTCGTCGAGCAGCCGGTGCAGTTGCTTGGCCAGCGCCGTGGCGGCCGACGCGCGGTCGGTGGCGTCCTCGAAGGCCAGGATGCCGGTGACGATCGCCGCCTGCCGCAGCGGTGCGGGGGTGGTGATCTCGAACTCTGCGTCGCCGGGCAGGACACCCAGCACCCGCTTGGTCGGCTCGCCGCGCTGGTGGGCGGCATAGGCGCCGATCGTCGCGGCGAAGACCGTCTCGGCCGCACCGGACAGGTGGTGGCGGTCGGCGCAGTCGAGCGCGGCCTCGGCCAGCGCGTACTGCTCGCCGATCCGGCCTGCCAGTCCGGCCGCGACGGCGAGGCCCGTCCTGGCGCGCACCGCGGTGCGGCCGAGTCCCACTTCCTCCGCGTGCACGATCGCGTGCCGCAGCGCCGCGACGCCGCTGTCGAGCGCACCGCCGGACACGTCGGCGCAGCCGCAGTGCAGCGCGGCGAAGCAATCCAGATCCGGTTGACCGGTCACCTCGGGCAGCGGCCAGCGCATCGAGGCCGAATCCCCCACCAGCACCGAGACTCCCGCACTGACCGCGTGGTCGAGCGCGACGGTCCACGCCGCCGGGACCAGCCGGGAGGCCGCGCCGGACCCGACGTGCGCGGCCTCGAGATACACCTCCGCCGCGGCGCTCTCCCCGGCCTCGATCGCGACGGCCGCGCGCAGCAGCCGGACGAAGGTGTCCTCGGCCAGCTCGGGGACGTGCTCGACGGCGGCCAGCAGCCGATGACCGGCACCGTCGAGCACCAGGCGCGGACCCCAATCACGAAGGAACACCGCCAATCCCGGCGCACCGGGTTCGGCGAGCACATGGTCCAGCGCGTGGCCTGGCCGCGCGACGGCGGCGAACCAGGCCGCGACCCGGCGATGCAGCGCGGGCAGCCGATCGGCCCTGGTATGCGCGGCCTCGGCGAGCAGGTAGGCGCGCAGCAGCGGATGATACGAATACCAGAGCTCGCCCGCGTCGGCGACGGTGTGCATGGGGAAGTTGGCGCGCGAGAGCTCGTCGACGACGCGAGCGGCACCCTCGCCCGCGAGTTCCTCGGCCAGCGGCAGGCAGAACCGCGCGGGCACCGCCGTCACGAGCAGGAACTCGAGCGTCTCGGCGGGTAACGCGCCCATCAGCTCGGCGACGAGGAAATCGGCGACCGCGTGCGAGGGCCTGGCCAGCGTGGTGAGCGCGGTGTCGCGGTCTTCGGGGTTGGCGGCCAGGTAGATCGCCGCGATCCGCACCAGCGCGGCCCACCCCCGGGTGAGCGAATGCACCAGGGCGAGTTCGTCGGCGTCGAGCAGGCAACCGTGCTGGGCGAACAGCCGCGCGATCCGGTCCGGCGACAGGGCGAGGTCGCCGGCCCCGATCCGGGTGAGCTTGCCGTCCAGTTCCAGCGTGTGCCACCGCAGCGGCGGGTCGAACCGCGCCGCGACCAGCACCGTCACCGTGGCGGGCAGGTGGGTGAGGAGGTGTTCGAGACCGGCCAGCTGGAAGGGGTCGCACAGCAGGTGGACGTCGTCGAGCACGAGCACCGACGGTTCGGCCGTGCTGAGCGCGAGCGCCAGATCGGCGGCCTGGTCGACGGGGGTGCACAGCGCGCCGTCGGCGACCTCGCCCGCGCGGCCGAGGGCGCGCGCGATCGCGGGGAGCAGCTCGCCGCGTTCGGCCAGCTGCTCGGTGACCGTCAGCCAGGCGACGGACCCGCCGCGGACACGGCGTGATCGGGTCGCCCAGTCGACCAGCGCCACTGTCTTGCCGCTGCCCGCCGGACCGCAGATCAGCACGGTATGACCGCCGGGGGCGCGGTCGAGGCGACCGGCCAGCTCGGTGGACCGGATCGGGGTGAACGACAATTCCGGAACGCGGGCCGCCGCGGCGCCCTCAGCTATCGCGCGGTACGAGGTTGCCACCACCCACACTCCTGCGTTCGTCGCCTGTCCCCCGGGTCGATCCGCCAGCAGGTTCGACGGTAGGCCAAACCTGACCTGCGCGTTTGTCTGTGGCAGGAGGTGGACGTGATGGTTATCAGATCGACGTCATGACGTCGACCGATGGGACATCGGCTACTTTATGGCTATCAGTCCGGCAGGCGGGACATGCCGATCAGGGTGAGCCCGAGCGCGTCGATCCGGGCAAGCACGCCGCGCATGGCGGTGTTGTCGGCCAGTTCGCCGTAGAGGGTGGTCATGCCGGTGGGCGAGTGCGCGCTGCGGCGCAGTTCCGGGAAAGCGGCGATGGCGCGGTCGGTCAGTTCGCCCTCGAGGACGAACTGGTAGCGAATCGTGCCCGGCGTCGACATGTTTCCCAGTCTTGACGCGCGCGCGTCCGCTCGCCTCACCCGCTCGGGGTGAATCTGTGGCGAACCGGTCGCGGCGGGGGCCGCCCCGGCCCGGTGGCCCGGCGGTGACGGGGGGGCGGGGGCCGGTATGAGGGCGGCGAATTCCCCAGTGGGCAAAGGGCGCCGCGGGGTGGCGGCCGGGGTGGCGCGCTCGGG
>NZ_JARWOJ010000411.1 GCF_029868625.1 Nocardia neocaledoniensis
GGGCGCGCGCGGCGCGGCGCGGGGCCGCGACCTGGGTGGCGAGCTGGGAGTTGCCGCCGTGGGCGAAGAAGTCGTCGTCCTGCCCGAGCGGGGTGTCGGCGCCGACATCGAGCACCTGGGCGAAGGTCCCCGCGACGATCACAACAGGAATCACTGTTCTCATCTTGCCTCGCTCGTCCGGCGCGGCGGCACGGCCCCCTCGCGTCGTCAGCGGAACCGTCCCCGCACACCGCGGCCGGGGGGGGCCCCCCCTGGGGCCACCGGGCGCCCAGCCGCTCCTGGGCAGGCTGCCCGGCTAGAGCGGGGGCAGGTCGGCGATGTGGACGAGTTCGACGCCCTGGCTGCGCGAGACCAGGGTGCCGCGGCCGGGCGGCATCTTGCTCGGGCGCACGTCGCCGATCAGCTTGCCCTCGTCGCGCGAACCGCTCATGATCAGCGTCTGCACCGACAGGTTCTTCATCGCGCCCAGCACCGGGTCGTACAGCGCGCGGGACGCGCCGCCGATGCGCCGGGTGACCACCAGGTGCAGGCCGATGTCTCGCGCCTGCGGCAGGTACTCGAGCAGCGGGGCGAACGGGTTGCCCGAACCGGTGACCACCATGTCGTAGTCGTCGACGACGACATAGATCTCCGGGCCCGACCACCAGCTGCGCTCCCGCAGCTGCTGCTGGGTGATGTCGGAGCCGGGGATCCGCTTGGCCAGATAGGCAGCGACCTCCTGGATCATCGGCCCGCACGTCTGCGACGAGGTGGAGTATCCGGCCAGCTGATCGCCTTCGAGCACACCGAGCATGGTGCGCCGGTAGTCGATCAGGATGACGCGCGCCTCGGAGGCGTCGGACTGCTCGGCGATGCTCATCACGATGTTGCGCAGCAGCGTGGTCTTGCCGCATTCCACGTCGGCGAAGGCCATGAAGTGCGGCTCGACACCGAAATCGAGGATCAGCGGCTGCAATTCGGACTCGCCGAGGCCGACGGCGACCTTGGTGCGGTCGAGCGTGACGCCCTGTTCCTTGGCCGCGGCCACCACCTGATCGCGCGGGAAGCTCAGCGGGAGCATGCGCACCTCCGGCGCCCGCCTGCCCGGGTAGAGCGCGATGAGTTCTTCGCGCGCCCTGGTGACGCCGTCGGCGATGGTCGACGGGTCGGAGTCGGAATCCAAGCGCGGCAAAGCGATCAGCATGTGCAGCTGGTCGGGCGTGAGACCGCGACCGGGCCTGCCCACCGGAACCTGGTGCGCGGTGCGGCGGTTCATCTCCGAGTCGCCGGGATCACCGAGGCGCAGTTCGAGCCTGGTGCCGATCTGGTCCTTGACGACCGGGCGGATCTCGGCCCAGCGGGAGGCGCCGATCATGAGGTGCACGCCGAACGAGAGACCCTGGGTGGCAATGGCGTTGATGAACGGCTCGAGCATGTCGAACTCCTCGCGGATGGCGCCCCAGCCATCGATCACGAGGAACACGTCGCCGAACTGGTCGGCGGCCAGCGGGTCGCCGGGCGCGGCGGTGGTGCCGTTGATCTGCCTGGCCTCGAGCGCCGAGAACTTGCGCCTGCGGAACTCGGCCATCGATTCGATGCCGAGTTCGGCGAAGCGTTCCTCGCGCTGGCGCATCAGGGTGGTGAGTTCGGCGATGGTGCGCCGCACCCGGTCACCGTCGAGACGGCCGGCGACCGAACCGACATGCGGGATCCCGACCAGACCGGCCATGGAGCCACCACCGAAGTCGAGGCAGTAGAACTGCACCTGTTCGGGACTGTGCGTGGCGGCCGCGGCCAGGATGATCGTGCGCAGCGTGGTCGACTTGCCCGACTGCGGACCACCGACCACGGCCACATTGCCCTGCGCGCCGGCGAGGTTGATGGTGAGCACGTCGCGGCGCTGCTCGTAGGGCTTGTCGATGACGCCGATCGGCATCCACAGCTGACCGTGCCGGTTCACCGGCGAACGCCAGTCCGGGTCGGGCAGCAGCATGTCGGCGGTCGGCGATTCCTCCAGCGGCGGCAGCCACACCTCGTGGGCGGGACGGCCGTGCCCGGTCAGGCGCTTGACGACCACGTCGAGCAGCGAGTCCGGAATGCCCTCCTCGCCGGTCGGCCCGCTGGGCGGTGGCGGCGGCAGCTCCGGTCGACCGCGCAGAATCGGGTCCTCGGTCTGCTCGGGCTCCACCTCGGCGACCTCGACCGGCGCCGCGGTGAACACCACGGGCCGCTGCCCGCCCACCGGCGCGCCGTCGTCGTCGACGACCGTGCCGACCGGCGCGACGTACGGACCGGAGACGTAGCTGGCGTTGAACCGGAGCGGTTCGGACGCATCGCTTTTCAGGTAACCCGCGCCGGGCACGCTGGGCAGGTGGTAGGCGTCGGTGATGCCGAGCACGGCGCGAGACTCGTTGGCCGAGAAGGTGCGCAGACCGATCCGGTAGGACAGGTGTGATTCCAGGCCGCGCAGCTTGTTCTCCTCGAGGCGCTGCGAGGCCAGCAGCAGGTGCACGTGCAGCGAGCGGCCGAGGCGGCCGATCATCACGAACAGTTCCGCGAAATCCGGCTTCTGCGAGAGCAGTTCGGAGAACTCGTCGACGACGACGAACAGCGCGGGCAGCGGATCGAGCGGAACGCCCGCGGCCCTCGCCTTCTCGTAGTCGTTGACGTTGGCGTAGTTGCCCGCCGAGCGCAGCAGTTCCTGGCGGCGGTTCATCTCACCGGCGAGTGCGTCCTTCATGCGGTCGACGAGGGAGAGCTCGTCCTCGAGGTTGGTGATGACGGCGGCGACGTGCGGCAGCGAGTCGAGGCCGAGGAAGGTCGCGCCACCCTTGAAGTCGACGAGCACCAGGTTCAGCGCGTCCGGCGAGTGGGTGGTGACCAGCGAAAGCACCAGGGTGCGCAGGAATTCCGACTTGCCGGAACCGGTGGCGCCGATGCACAGGCCGTGCGGGCCCATGCCGTTCTCGGCCGACTCCTTGATGTCGATCTCGACCGGCGTGCCGTCCGGGGTGATGCCGATCGGCACCCGCAGCCGCTCACGCGCGGTCCGCGGACGCCAGACCCTGGCCGGGTCGATCTGGGCGGCGTCGGGGATGCGCAGCAGCGCCATCAGGCCGGGGTCGCTCGTGGTGCCCTCACCGAGGCTGACGATCTGCGCGGCGGTGGCGAGCCGGTAGCGGGCCAGGCCGCGGGCGAAGGCCTCGGCCTCGGCCACGCTGACCTCGTCGGCGGTGGCGAAGCGTTCCACCCCGGCGGCGCTGCGCGCGGAGACCGCGCCGTCGGCGACCACCAGTTGCAGGCCGCGCCGTGCCGCGAGGCCGTTCTCCGGGGCGGTGAGGTCGAGCACGGTCACCGAGTCGAGGCCGGATTCGCTGATGATGCGTTCGTTGCCGCTGATGTAGCCGTCGTCGATCACCACGACGATGTGCAGCCTGCCCTGGGTGGGCTGCGGGTTGCGCATGAACCGGCCGCGTTCCATCAGCTCGGCCTGCAGCGCCGACTCGAGCTCACCGAGCGAGGTGTACATCATCCGCGCCGAGCCGAGTCCGTCGCGCACCGACGGATGCTGCACGTGCGGAAGCCATTTCGCCCAGGCCCAGTTGGTGTCGGGATCGGCGCAGACGATGGCGACGACGAGGTTGTCGGGGCCGTGGAAGGTGGTGAGCTCCATCAGCATGGCCCGCACCAGCTCGCGGCCCTCGTCGAGGTCGCCGCCGATGTTGATGGCGGGGAACGCGCGCAGCGAGACAGCCGTCGGCAACTCGTGCACCACCGAATGCGTGCGAACGAAGCGGCGCAGCGCCACGGTCGAGACCGGTTCCAGGTCCTCGAGCGGGCCGGTCTCGGGTCGCGCCAGCTTGGTGGCCAGGCGGTGGCTGCCGACGCCGACGCGCACATGCCCGAAGTCCGGGTCGTTGGGACGGCGTTCCCACATCCGCCTGCTGCCGATGAGCGAGGGCAGGTCGGCGGGCTCGGGATGGCTCCAGCCCAGCGTCTCGAGCTGTTTGGTGCCGGTGGTGCGCACGTCCTTGCGCACCTGGTCGAGGTAGCGGAAGTAGTCCTTGCGTTCCTCGTTGAGCTCCACGGCGCGCTTGGGGCCGCCACCGCGCATGCCCGCCATCATGCCGACCATCGACATGAGCATCATCATCGGGAACATCATCATCATCGGATTGGCCAGCAGATTGCGGCCCATCGAGACCATCATCGCGATCATGCCGACCACCGCGACCACCATGATGACGGGCATCAGCTTCATCATCAGCGGCGACGGGATGGCGCGCTGGATCTCCGGCGGCGGGGTGAGCGCGACTTCACCGCCCGGTGCGCGCGGCGGCGCGATCCGGGGGCGACGGACGAAACCTTCGGTTGCCATCGATCCCTCTACTACTCGAATTCCTGGTTCAGATCGGCGCTGCGCCTGCGGAACGGAAATCCGAACGCGGCGCCGATTCCCAAGGCGGCCAACAGGGTCAGCGATCCGGCGATCGCGACCTGGCGCGGTCGCGGATCCGGTTCCGGCGCCTGGTACGGCGCGGCGATCGGATGGCCGACATCAGCGCCCTTGACCGGCGGTTCACTCGGCAAGGGCGCGGTGAGCGCGGCCAGCGGGTCGATGAGGCCGGCGCCGATGGCGTCGTCGCGGCCACGGCCCGGCGCGTGCGCGGTGCGGGTGATCCGGTCGATCACCTGCTGCGCGGACAGTTCCGGATACCGCGCGCGGATCAGCGCGGCCAGCCCGGCGACATACGGTGCGGCGAAACTGGTTCCGTCGACCGGCTGCACACCGTCCATCGTCTGCACGCCGTCGACCAGGCCGGTGCCGCCGGGCTTGCTGTCCAGCGAGACGATGTTGCGGCCGATCGCGGCGGCACCGACCCACGGGCCGCGCAGCGACAGTGCCGAGGGTTTGCCGTCGGCGTCGACCGAGCCGACCGAGAGCACGTACGGGGTGAACCAGGCGGGCGACGGGACCGTGGTCACCGAACTCCAGCCGCTGCCCTCGTTCTGGTTCTGGCACGGGCCGCCCTGCTCGACATTGCCCGCGGCCGCCACGACCACCACATTGCGGTCGTAGGCGTACTTCACGGCCGCGCCGAGCGCGCCGTCGGCGGTGTTCGAACCGGCGGCGGTGCAGGCGACTTCGGAGATGTTGATCACCGTCGCGCCCATGTCGACCGCGCGCACGACAGCACCGGCGAGGGTCAGCACGCTGCCGTAGCCGTCGCTGCGCAGCGCGCCGTCCTCCTTGACCGAACCCTGCCGGTCCTTGCGGTCGTAGGCGAGGCTGAGCTGACGGATGGCGAGGATCTCCGCGTCGGGCGCCACGCCGACGAACGCGTCGTCGGGTGACGGGCGGGCGGCGATGATGCCCGCCACCAGGGTGCCGTGCCCGTCGCAGTCGACGGTGCCGTCGGAATCGCTGACGTAGTCGCCACCGGCCTGCAGGGCTGGCAGGCGCGGATGCCGGTTGACGCCGGTATCGATCACCGCCACCTTCTGCCCGGCGCCGCGGCTGAACTGCCAGGCCGAGGGCAGATCGAGGACCTGTTGCGAGATCGGCGGCTCGCTGGGCGGACTGCCGCGCAGCACCGGTTCGGCGCACAGCTCGCGCTGTTCGGTCGCCTCGAGCGGTGCCGGCCTACCGCTGAGCGCGAGCGCGGCACCCAGTGCGCCCTCGTCGATGCGCGGCGGCGAGATGGCTCCGGCGGGCGCCGGGAACCCGGCGCCCGCGCCGAGCACGGTCGCCGCGCAGGTCAGCCGGAGCAGCGCCCGGCGCAGGGGTGCGCGGGTCATATGTTGCGGGCGGTCGAGTACACATCCATGACCCACAGCGCGAGCGGGACCATCGTGATGATCAGCAGGTACTCGAAGATCTCGATCATCCGCCTTGTCACCGGCGTCACCTCGACGTGCGGACCGATCACACCGAACCCGATGACGCCACCGGCGGTCAGCAAAAGCAGTGCCACCGCGACGAATTCGAGCGCGTCGTGGCCGAGGCCGAGGCCGGTGAGCAGCGCGAGCACGGTGAGCGCGCCGGCGGCGATCAGTGTGGCGGCCTGCACCAGGTCGGCGTAGGAACGTCCGCGCAGACACAGCACGATCGCGGTGACCGCGGCCAGGGCGACGCCACCGGAGTGGAACGGACCGAACGGGTCGGCCGCCCCCACCGCGCCGACGAGCGCGGCCAGCGCGCAGGCGACGACGAGACCGGTCTGGATCTGATTGGCGACGCGCGCCCGCTCGCCGAGCCCGGCCGCCGACGGCAGCGCGATCGCGCCCACGGCGCCGATGCCTTCGATGGTCGGGCGCTGTTCGTGGTCGGCGGGGTCGATCGCCCCGCCCGCGGTCGGCACCGGCGGAATCGGCAACCGGGCCGTCACCGCGGCGATCCGCGGCACCGACGACAGCAGGATCACCGCGGCGACGAGCACCCCGGCGAACAGCTTGGCCAGACCCGGATGCCAGATCAGATAGACCGTCCCGGCCACCGCGCCGAACACACTGAGCGTGATCGCGGCGGCGAACAGGCCCGCCCCGATCCCGGTGACGCGATACCCGATCACCGCGGTGACGAGCAGCACCACACTGCCGAGCAGCACGCTGCCCGCGCCGAGCTGACCGGGCACCACCAGCGCGCCGCCGCCGAACATCAGCAGCAGCGCGTCCAGCGAAAGCCAGTTGGCGGTAATCGGATCGGTGAACTTGCGGGCGGCGATTCCGGCCGCGGCCGACGCCGCGATACCGGTGCCGAGCAGAGCGAAGGCCGGGATCAACGGGTCGCTGTCGGCGCGGGAGACGGCCAGCAACACCAGCGCGGCGAGGATCGACACGGTCGCCAGGATCAGGCCCGTCCAGCGCGCGGCCGAGCCGGACCAGCCGCGGAACTCGCCTGCGGTGAGCCGGGATACGGCGTCGATGACGTCGTCGAACAGCGCGGGCGACTCCTTGCGGGTCACCGGGCTCAGGACCAGCAGCTCGCCGTCGTAGACCTCGGCCTCGGTGAGGGTGCGGCTCGGCGCGAGGGGGTCCTGCCCGAGCCGGGCCAGCGTCCAGTGCTGGGCGCGGACCGGGGCGGAGTCCTCGTCTTCCTCCGGCAGGCGCGGATCCCGCGATCGGATCAGCGTCACCAGATCGCCGATGAATCCGGCGATCGGGACCGTGGCGGGCAGGCCGATGTCGAGCTGCGTATCACCCCCGATCACTGAAACTCGGCATAGTTCGGGCTCATTGCCTAACAACGTCGACACCAGTGATGAACTCTCAGTCGTAGCTGACTACTTCCGTTGCGACCACACGGCAGCGTTACCTAATCTAACGGACAGGGCAAACCGGCGCGATCGAAGCGCTCCCGCCGGATTGAACACCAGCTGTCCACCAGACGAAGATTTCGGGGTCCGACACCACATGCCAGATATTCGCCAGGCTCAGCGCGCCTTCGACGCGGGCGTCCTCTCGCTCGGTCTGTCCATCGACGGTCAGGAATCCGCGCGGGACGACGAGTACGCGAAGCTGGCCTTCCAGCGCGCCACGGAATGGGATTCGTCGATGTGTGACGCGTGGCTCGGCCGCGCGGCAGCCGGCGAGGTGACCAAGGAGGTGCTGTTCAATCTGCACCGCACCAGCCTCGATTCGCTCGGTCGGGAGCAACGCAGGCTCGGGCTGGCGCCGCGCGCGATGGCCGGACGCTTCCTGCCCGGCCTCTACATCGACTACCCGCTGGCCGGGCTCACCGAGATCTGGCTGGCCTGGGCCGCGCAGCTGATCACCGACAAGGACTACGACCAGGCCGAGCAGGTGCTCGACGAACTGGCCAAGCTGCGCGCGGGCCGCGTCGACGATCCGGACAAGGCGATCGACGACCGGATCTGCGCCTACATCCGCGGCATCCTGCACTACAACACGCAGCGCTGGCCCGATGTGATGACCGTGCTCGCCGGTTCCGAGGACTGGAAGGACCCCTACCTCGCGACCGGCGCGAACGTCATGGTCGGCACGGCGTGCGCGCAGCTCGGCCTGTTCGGCGAGGCGATCCGGCGGATGGAACAGGCTGAGGCGGGCCCGATTCCATCGGCCAAGTTCACCGCGATGTACAACCGCGGCCTGTGCCTGCGCGAGGCGGGCAACGAGGCCGAGGCGCAGAAGCTGTTCGAGCAGGTCTACTCGCAGCTTCCCGATTTCACGGCCAACACGACGGCCATGCGCGATCGCACCTTCCGCATCGTGGTCACCAGCCGCGAGGTGATCGACGCGCGCACCGACAAGTGGGATCCCGCCTCGGCGCCCACGCTGGCCTCGATGAACGAGGCCGCCGCCGAGGACCGGGCCAAGACGGTGCTCGCCGAGGCACGCGCGCAGCTCGACAAGCAGGTCGGTCTCGCCTCGGTGAAGAACCAGGTGGCCAAGCTGCAGTCCTCGGCGCAGCTGGCCAAGATCCGTGCCGGCAAGGGGCTGTCGAGCCAGTCGCGCGGTCAGCACCTGGCCTTCACCGGCCCACCCGGCACCGGTAAGACCACCATCGCGCGCGTGGTCGCCAAGATCTACTGCGGTGTCGGGCTGTTGAAGACCGACAAGGTGGTCGAGGCCAAGCGCGTCGACTTCGTCAGCCAGAACCTCGGTGGCACCGCCATCAAGACCGAGAAACTGATCGACAGCGCCATGGACGGCGTGCTGTTCATCGACGAGGCGTACACGCTCATCCAGACCGGCCTCTCCGGCGGTGACGCGTTCGGCCGCGAAGCGGTGGACACCCTGCTGGCCCGCATGGAGAACGACCGCGACCGGCTCGTGGTGATCATCGCCGGTTACGACGGCGAGATCGACCGCTTGCTCGCCGCCAACGACGGTCTGGCCTCCCGCTTCGCCAAGCGCCTGCAGTTCCCGTCCTACACCGCCGAGGAACTCGGCCAGATCGGTGAGATCGTCGCCGGCAGCCGGGATTCGCAACTCTCCCCCGCGGCGCTGGAGACCCTCATCGAGACCTGCCGTCATCTCTACGACATGGAGAGCACCGATCAGAGCGGGCAGCCCCGCCGCGGTGTCGACCTGGCCGGTAACGGCCGTTTCATCCGCAACGTCATCGAGGCGGCCGAGGAGGAACGCGAGTTCCGGCTGGCCAACACCGACGGGATCGACCTGGCCGAGGTCGACGACGACGTCCTCATGCGCATCGAGGAGCCGGACATGCGGACCGCGCTCACCAGCATCGTCGCCACCCTCAACGTGGGGCAGCTGCCGAACCTGGCCTGATCACCGACGACAGCGGGGCCGGGGCGCGCGCCCGCCCCCCCCCGGGAAGTGAAAAAAAAAACCAAACCCCCCACAGCGCCGCGGGGGGGGGTGTAGT
>NZ_JARWOJ010000412.1 GCF_029868625.1 Nocardia neocaledoniensis
GCGGGATGGTCGTACCCATCGCGTGACAGTTCGGGGTCTTCGCGGTCTTGTTCTCGCTTTTTGTCGTGGGGGGGGTGGTCGGCTTGGGGGGGGGGGGGGTCGTCGGCCTGGTCGTGCAACCGGTTCTGCCGTTCGACCGCCTCGTCGATGCGCGCGAGCGGGTCGACCGGCTCGCCGGGCCCGACCAGATCATCGAGCGCCGGGATCGGCTCGGCCAGTTCGTCGGCGACTTCGTCCAGCTTGCGCATGGTCTGGTCGAGCTTCGCCTCGGCCCGGTCGTCCAGGTCGGTTCCGCGCTCGGGCGGCAGCCCGTCCGGGTTGTCGCCCGGATCTGGTTGTGGCCGAGTGCCATTGGTGGGTGGCCGTCCGGCGCCTCCGTTGCCACTCGGGTCCGGGGAGCCTGCGGGCGGCGGTCCGGCGGGCAGCTCCCGCGACCCGCCAGGCAGAGCATCGGGTTCGCGGCCCGCATGCGGCCTGGCCGCGGCGGAATCGGCGGGCGGTAGGTCGGCCACCGGTCGATAGAACTCGTCGGTCAGCGCCCTCAGCTGCTCGATCTGCTCGGTCCTGAGGCGGATCTCCGCGCGGATGGCGGCGATCTCGGCGGCCAGCTTCTCCGGGCTCAGCCCCTCGTGCTTCTCGATCTTGCCGTCGCGGTAGGCCTCGTAGATCTCGACGAACTTCGCGTCGTCGGCGGTGGAGACGTCCACGCCGACCAACCGCGCCCAGTCCCGGTTCGGCTGCGGCCGTGGGTCCTTCGGGTCGGCTGGTACATCGGTGCCATAAGAGCGAGCGACATTGTCGGCGACCTGGGCGGCGAAATCGACCGGGTCGGCGCCTGGCTCGGCCGCGCCGACCACATCGCGAAGGCCGTGGATCGCGCCGGGGTCGTAGATGTGCGGGTCGCCGGTGGTGCGCGGGTCCGCCGCTCTGGTGCCCGCGGGGTGATCGGTGTACGGGTCGACGCGCATCAGCACGTCGGCGTAGGCGGCCAGCGCGTTCCGCACGTGGTCACCCGCGCCGTTCCGGTTCAGCCGCGTGACGAGCTTGCGCAGCTTGGCCGGGTCGATGCCGCTGTCGGCCGGGCCGACCTTGGACCGGCCCGTCACCGGATCGGTCCTGCTGACCTTCGGCCGCAAGGCCTCCGGGTTCTCCGGGCTCAGTGCCCTGATCAGCGCTTCCTGCGCGGCCTTGACCGCGGCATCGTCGACATTGCGCAGCTGCTGCGAGTACCCGGCGGTCTTGCTCGGTTCGCGCTGCTGCCCGTCGAGCAGATCCTCGAACTGCTGCTGGCGGGTGCCGCGCCGCTGCTTCGGATCCACCAGTGTCTCGGCGATCCGCCGCGGCGTGAGCTCGTTGTCCGGGATGCCGAGCCGCGTCGCCAGCTGATCGCGCGCGTCACCGATCAGGTAGAAGGTCTCGATGTCGGCCATGGTGCGGGCGTAGTCGGCCAGCGCCTCCGTCTGGCCCGCGCGCACCGCGTTGTCCAGGTGCAGCGCGCGGATAGTGGCGTCGATGTTGTCCGGGTGCAGCGCGGCGGGGCCGAGGTTCAGTTCCCGTGCCAGGTCGACGATGTCGCGCACCATCTGGGCGCGATCGCGCGGTGCGGGCGGCGGTTCGGGCGTCGGCTGGACCGGGCGCCACTCGCCGTCCTCGCCGCGCATCATCGTCACCTGGAGTTCGGCGCCGTCCACCGTGCGCCGGATGTGCTGCACCTCCGGGGTGGCCACCGGGTCGAGGAATTGCCTGCCCGCGCCGTCGGCGTGCACCGCGCGGAAGTCGGGCCGCAGCACGCCGTTGTCGATGTCGATCGCGAGCTCGGGGTTGTCGCGCAGCGCGCGGGCCAACGCCTCTTCCCGGTCGAGCGGGCCGTCGATCACCAGCAGCCGGTCCGGGCCGCCGTCGGCGTCGGGCACGCGCGCCACCTGATCGCCGTAGGACTTGCCGACCGGTTCGGCCCCTTCGCCCTGCAGGATCGGCTGCGCCGCGGCGATGAAATCGGCCAGGTTCTGGGCGCGCTGCCGCGCCGAGTCCCGCAGCTCGTTGAGCGTCGGCTCCATCCGGTCGCCAGACAGGTCGCTCAGATCGCGACCGAACATCGCCGCCCAGCTGGACAATTCGTCGCGCAGCTGGTCGCGGCGCAGGGCGTGTTCGAAGAACTCGCGCGCTCGCGCCTCGTCGCGACCAGGTTCCCGGTCGTCGGAGAAGCTGGCCCATTCGGGCAGCCGGTCCGCGCCGTTGCCGACCCGGTCGTAGTCGCGCAGCGCGGTGACGCCTTCGAAGGCGACGATCAGGTCGCGCAGGAACCGGCCGAGCGGGTCCTTGTCGAGGAAGCTGACCTCGCGTGAGAACGGCACGGGGCGTGGGGCACTCGTGTCGCCCCAGTGGCTCCGCGGCTCGGCGGCTCCCACTTCGTCGTCGTCGAAGTAGTCGTCATCGTCACGCGGCTCGTCCGACTCGAGCTCGCGCAGCCGGTCCTGGCTGTCCAGCGTCCGGTCGTCCGGGGCGGGGGCCGGGTCGGCAGGATGGTCGGCGCGCCGGTAGGGGCGGGTCTGTTCCTCGTCGGCGCGGCGGGCCGCGTCGGCGAGGCCCTCGATCGCGCCGATCTCGCGCAGCAGCCGATGGCTCTGCCGGTCGATCGCCCGGCGCACATCCAGCGGTCCCTCGCCGTCGAGGTCGATACCGAGCCGCTCGGCCATCTCGCTCAGCGTCTCGCCCTCGGGCGGCGGACCCAGCTGTTCCGGCTTCGCCTCGGGCGGCGGGATCGGCGCGTCCTCCAGCGCCCGCGCCTCGTCGGTGTCGATCAGCCCGTTGAATTCCAGGTCGTCGATCAGGTCCTGCCGCAGCCGCGGATCCCGCGCGTTGTCGAACAGTTCCTTCAGCACGTCGCGGGCCTCGTCGGCGTCCATCCGGTTCGCCCGCAACTCGCTGACCACGGTCTCGCGCACATCGTTCGGGTTCGCGTCGGTGATCCAGGGCCGATACTCCGTACCGTCCGGGAAATACACCGGCTGATAGTTCCCGGCCGAATCCGCCTGCCGACCGAGCACCGGCCCGAGGAACGGAATGTGCTCCCGGTTGTGATACCAGGTGAGCCCCTCGCGCCCGATCCGCGCCACGTTCAGCGCGGGATCGCCCGGCCCCGGCGGGGGCGCGCCGATCACCGGCCCGTCGACCGGCGGCGGCGCGGGCTGCGCCGGTGTCGGCGCCGGATCCGAGATCAGCTGCGCCCCACCGGTCACCCCGTCACGAATCGCGGTCTGCCCACGATGATCGAGACCCGAACCCGACGGATACTTCAGATTCAGCCCCGCGTACCCGGCATTGAGATCATCGACCAGCTTCCTCAGCACATTCCGGTTGTCGACCTCGCGAATATCCGCGTCGCTACGCGCGGGCACATTCTGCGCGGCTTCGTCACCATCGTTACGCGCGACCACCCACTGCCCGTCGGCCAGCTGAATGTGCAGCGCCACGACGTCCCCGTTGGGACCGAGTTCGACGCGCACTTCCCGCTGGGGCGGTTCGGGTTCGGCGAAATCGGGTTGGCGACGGGTGGATTCGTCGTCGTCAGCGCCCATCCAGTCGGTGTCATCGGCATCGGATTCCGGCCGATCCGGCGTGTCCGTGCTGTCCTCGGGCACGTTCATGTAGTCGGTGGTGACGTCGTTGTCCACGGAGCGGTCGATCGTGGCGGGATCGGCGTCGAAGGGCAACGGAACATCGGCGAGCAGGTCGACGCCGTCGCGGGACAGCAGCAGCTCGGTGACGGTGATCGTCCCGTCGGCATCGGCATGCACCAGCTTGTATTCGACTCGAAGCGTGCCGTCCGCCATCGCCGCGCGCAGCTGGTCCACCGCGTCGCGGATCGCCCGGCCTTCGGGGCTGTCGGGGTCGACGCCGCGTTCGCGCATCTGCTCGGGCGTCTCGTTGAGCAACCGGACGAGGTTGCGGTCGTTGTTCAGGATATGGCGCAGGTACTCCGGTGAACCCTGTTCGGCGCTGATGACTTTGGACCCGCCGAGTGTGGACCCGACACCCTTCGCCTCGACGACCAACAGGGTCGGTCCCGTGTCCCCCTCCGCACGCGGAACGAACGACGCGATGTCCACCACGCCTGCTCCATCGAACGCGCCGTCGAAGGGCGAGAGCTGGACCGCGCCGGGCCGGGCATCCGGATCGAGCGCGTAGTCGAGTCCAGCCAGCTCGCCGAGCTTCTTGGAGACCTCGACCATTTCACGTCCGAGGTTGTTGTAGTCGGTGGCGACGTCCTCGAGATCATCGATCAGATCGCGCTTTCTCTCGCGTTCCTCCTGGCTCAGAGTGGTGTCGGCAAGTTCTGCATGCAGGGTCTGGATCTTCCCCGCGAGCGCCTTGGGTGCGAGTTCGTGCCTGTTCTCGATACCGAACTCATCCATGAGCTCGTCGAGTTCATCGCCGATGCTGTCCCGCTCGATCTGGAGTTCGAGGCGCCGAACCGAGGCCTCGCTCAGCTCAGCCGCGCGCGCTGGATCCCGCATCTCGTGCGGCGCCGAATCACCCTCTAGAACACGATGCTGATAATCAGCGCCGGAGAGGTGGTCATCGACGAACCCGGTGGAGTCGTACAGCCGGAAGAGGACATTGCGTTTGGTCCCCGCCGGATCATCGACGTGATGCCAGGTCCCGTCCGGATCGCGATAACTGTCCAGCCGATCGCCGGGCCTGCGCAACAACCCGTCGTCCCCACGCACCATCCCCGGCGGCACCGGCTCGTCGGACCCGCGATCCGGGCTCGCGACATCGTCGTCGCCCATGAAGTCCACGTCCGGTGGGTATTCGGGCGAGACGAGTCGCGGCTCGATGACCTTGCCCTCACCGGCGGCCCGTTCGATGTCGGCGTGGCGGATCGGGTCGACGCGGGGAGCACCCTCGTCGATGATGTGGCCCGCCGTGCTCTCGGTGCCCTGCACCACCCTGGTGCAGTTGGCGCAGCACGGCGCTTCGGCGCCCTTGCTCGGCACGTACGGCGAGTTGAGGATCGAGGCCAGACCGTCGAAGTCCGTCGGGAGCTGGTCGTCGGGACCGCGCTGCTGGTTGAGCAGTTCCCGGTCGTGCAGCGCGGCGTTGGTGCCGCGGATCTCGGCGTGCCCGAGGGGGTTGTCCGAGTGTGGGAAGTACTCGGAGTCGCCGCCGTTGTGGTAGACGTCCGTGGGGTCCTGGTACTGGGAGACGTTGTCGTGCAACGTCGGATGCAGATCGTTGGGGTGGATCCGCTGCTCGGAGGTGCCGTTGGCGGCCTCGTACACGCGCCCGGTGAGACGGTCGATGGTGATGGACGAGACGTGGCCGCGCCGCTTCGCCGGAAGGCGCTCGGCTTCGGCCTTCTCCAAACGCTTGGCCGGCGAGTTCCCGGCGTCGGCTTCAGCCTTGTCGGCGGCGAGGAAGTTGTTGAGATCGTTCTTGGCCGTTTCGGCCTTCTTCTTGGCCGCCTCCAGCGCCTTCTCCGCGTCACGCACGAGCTGCTCGCCGTTTGCGGCGCCGTTGTCGCGCGCGTCCTGGGCCTCTTTGAGCTTGATGTTGGCATCGCGAACCTCACGGCCCGCCGAGGCCTTCGCGTCCGTCAGCGCCTTCTGCTGAGCCTTGTGCTGCTCGTATTCGGCGACAAGGGCAGCATCCGGGGTGGACGCGTCGACGAAGGCGCGCCCGCGCTCCTCGCTGAGCCGATGCGAGAACTCGTCGATCGGTTCCCCGCCGACATGGGTGATCCGGGGCGGATCGCCCGCGGTCTGCACCATCGGGTCGTTCGGATCGAGCACACCGAGCAGATGAGCGTCCACCCCGGGCGTCCGGCTGAACGGCACGGTGGATATCCCGACCTCGGGTGTCAAGAACGACATCGCGGCCGGGCGGGTCGGCGCATCGTCGTCGCTCATGAAGTCGACCAGATCGCGGTCCAGCGGCGGAGCGTCCCCGTCGAGCGGGCCGAGGTCGCGCGGATCGGCATAGTCAGCATCCGGCCGGAGCGAGGAGAGGTCGTCGGGCACGGTCACCGGTTCGGGGCTGAAGGTGCGCCACTTGCCGCCGCGATCGACCACCGGCTCCGAACCGGGTTCCTGCCGCACGCCCACGCGATCGGTCGGCGCGGTGACGTCGGCGCCGAGCTCGTCGGCGATGTACTGAGCCCAGCCATTGACGTCGCCCGCAAAGCACGACACCAGGCGAATCGGAGTGCCCGGCACGTAGTTCGGGTTGCTGCGGATGGCGTCGACGATGTCCTGCGGGTGCACCGGGTCACCGTTGCTCGGCGTCACCGAGCCGTCGCGGCGCCCGTGGACGACCACGTCGTGGGCGCCGTCGTTGCGCACGTTATGGCTGACGCGATGGGTGCGCGCGTCCTCGCCGATCGCCGTCCCCGTGGGGTGGTGGACGACGCCCTGACCATTGGGCAGGCGGGTGTCGTAGACGGGTCCGTTGTCGTCGGGCTCCGGCTGTCGGCGGTCATCGCCGTCGGCGCGATCCCGCGGCGTGGTGGTGTCGTCGGTGCCGGCGCGGCCGGGGCGACCAGTCTCCGGACCGGACCGGGCGGGGCTCGCTCCTGGCTCCGCGCCGATGATCGGCACGACCGGCGCGATCTCGGCCAGCGGATCGGATTCCGAGGTGTCCCTGGCACGCACCGGCTCGGCGGTGACCTCGGACTCCGGGCGCACCGGCGGCGCTTCGCCGGGCGTGGCCTGCAAACCTTGCAGCGGAGTCTCGGCCAGCCCCGCCCCGCGCTGTTCGCCGACACCGGCACGACTCTCGTCCTCCGGACGGCTCGTCGGCGCACCGGGTTCCTCCGCTGTCGGATCGGCCACCCCCGTCTCGTCGACGGTCGGGCTGTCGGCCCTGACTTCCGGTGCGCCGGAGCGGATGTCGGATCCGGACTGCACCCCGTCCGGCGTGCCGGACCGCACCTCCGGAGAACCAGGGCGCGCCGCGGGCTGGGAACCCTGGTTCGGCGTCGACTGCTGACCCGGTGTCGACTGCTGAGCAGGCGTGGATTGCGTTGGTGTAGTAGGTGATTGAGTCGGCGTAGCCGATGGTTGGCTGGTTGTCGGCGTCGCGCCCTGCCCGGTGACAGGCGCCTGCCCGGTCGCAGCGGGCGAAGGACCCGCCGTCGCGGCCGGTCCGGCGCCTGTCATTCCGGCGCCGATCGGCGCCCCGCCCGCCTGCGTCGTGGTGTCACGGTTGGTCGTCTGGGTGTCGTTGGCCTGCGTGACCGGCTGACCGCTCGACTGCGCTTCGGTGCGGGTGCCCTCATCGAGGCTCGCGCCGTCGGTTTGCTCGGCTTCACCGGCGCGGGTCTTGTCTTGCGTCGAATCCGTCTGCGCCGCAGGGCTTTCCCCTTCAACACGGGCACCGCCGTCTTGCCGCCCACCGTCGCCGGACTGCGATTCACCGGCCTGCGATTCGCCGGTCTGCACCTCGGGCTTGGCGTCCTGCCGTCCCGCGCCGCTGCCACCGGCCTCCGCGGTGGACTGACTATCGTCGCCAGTCTGTTGATTCGCTTGTCCCTCACCGGTATTCGCCGGAGCGGGGGCTTCGCCTTCGGGCGACTGGGTAGCACCGGCTGGGCGCATCGACTGACTGTCGTCACCGGCGCCGGCTCGCGACTCACCCGAGCCCTCGCCGCCCATGATGTCCTCGCCCACACCCGCGCGCACGCCGTCATCGCCGCCGACACCGGTCGCGCCGTCGTCGTCGGCGCCCGCCCGGTTCTCCCCCTCGCCACCGGGACGGTTGGACGAACCGTCCCCGCCCGCGCTGTCGCTCTGCCCGAAGGTTCCGAGGTCGTATCCAGGCCCCATGGCGTCGCGGATCTGCGAGCTGAAACTCGGCCGTTCGAACAGGCCGGGATTCATCTTCGACCACGCCGAGTTGGCTCCGGCCTTGTTCAGTCCGGAGAGCCCACCGTTGCTGGCACCGGCACTCCACATGAGCGGGTCCGACGCCGCGGTCTGCAGATTGTCCCAGGCCTTGTCCCAGCCCTGCGTGAAACCCTCGTAGCCGAACTGGCCGAGCATGCCGCCGCCCGCGCCGACCAGGCCGGCGCCGGTGCCGGTGATCGCGCCCTTGAGCCAGGGCGCCATGCCGTCGCCCAGCTTCTTGCCGAGGAAGTTGCCGAACGGACCGGCCGCCAGACCACCGGCGGCGGAACTGACCGCGGCGGCCTTGACCTGGTTCCAGTCGACCTCCTTGCGGTGGCCCTGGTCCACCTGCCACTGCTGGACGCCGAGTTCTT
The DNA here is from genome assembly GCF_029868625.1 of Nocardia neocaledoniensis. Lineage (GTDB taxonomy): Bacteria > Actinomycetota > Actinomycetes > Mycobacteriales > Mycobacteriaceae > Nocardia > Nocardia neocaledoniensis_A. The sequence continues at coordinate 8,261 of NZ_JARWOJ010000412.1, forward strand.
GCAGGGTGCCGAGTGCGGTGTCGATCGCCACGTGCTGGCCGATGAACTTCAGGACGCGGGTGATCACCGCCTTCGCGCCGTGGCGCAGAATCGCCGCGACCACGCGGCCGAAGATCGTCCGCGCCACGATGCGCGTCGCGGCGACCGCCGCCGCCTGCACGGCGGGCGCTGTCGGCGGAAAGACCCACGCCGCAGCGATTTCCAGCGCCAGCAGACCGAGCGACGACAGGAACATGATCTTCGTGTATTCGATCTCGGTACCGGTCTGGTACACCGAATCACCGAGGATGTCGAACAGTTCGGCCAGCTTGGTCACCGACTGGTCGCCGCGGGCCATCCCCTCGAAGGCCTTGAGCATGTCGTCGACACCCTCGCCCTGCGGATACGCCTTGAACGCAGCGTCTTTGGCGGCATCGATGTCGTCGACGAGACCACGCAGACTGTCGGCGGCCGTGCGCCAGTCCTCGGCCATGGCCCACATCTCGTCTTCATTGCCCTCTGGCCACTCCATGCCAGCGAGAATCGAGAGCCAGTGCAGCCCGGACGGCAGATCGATCATGGAGGGCTACGTCACCAGCTCGAGTCCGTGAACGTCGCCATCGCCCCTCATCCCTCCACAGTGGTGCCCCGATCGAGCACACCACAACTCGTTCGCCTGCGCAACAGAGTCGCAGGCACCGGCGAACCGGCGGTGACGACAGGATGAACGCCAAGCGGCTGGAACGAACCCCGCGACGCCGTCGGTCACCTGTCCGTCCGGGTGAACTTGACGACCCGGCGGTCCGCGCGAAGGATCGGGGTCGGCGGCTCGCCGCAGCGCGGGCGCGACCGGCGGACCCGTGCCGAGCGGCACGGCAGCCGGGCACAGACTCCATGATATCGAGAACGGGACGCACGCAATGGAATTGAAGCCGGTGGCGATGTACCGCGAGATGTACGAGGGCACGCACGACGAGCTGCCCTCGGTACACGACGCGCCCACCGGCGCCGTCGAGGACGACCGCGACCAGATCCTGAACTACATGCGCAAGGTCCGCGCGATCTTCGACGTCATGGGCGAGGCCCCCGACCTGTTCACCCCCGGCGCCGACATCGAGGGTGGCCCCTCCCTCTACTCCGACGGCGTCTGGATCTGGCGCGAGGACTCCATCAAATACCTCGCCGAACAGCCCCTCACCCTCCCCACCGAGTTCGTCGACCACGTGCGCGCCCTCGACCACACCCCCCAGAACTTCGACACCCGCGACCCCGATTTCGACGCGGCATTCCTGTCGTACTTCTGACCGAGAGGAAAGGCTCCGAATGACGAACTGGCGCGCTATGCCCGCCGATGACGCAGCCGACCTGGCGGGCGCATTGCACACACTCGACTGGTCGTGGGCCCTCGACGACGCGCAGG
>NZ_JARWOJ010000413.1 GCF_029868625.1 Nocardia neocaledoniensis
AAGGCGCCCGGTGGTGGCCTGGGCATGAAGGGCGGCGCGAAGGCTCCGGGTGCGAAGGCGCCCGCGGCTGAGGCGACCGCCGCAGAAGCCCCCGCCGCCGAGACTGCGGCTCCCCCGGTCAAGGGCCTGGGCATGAAGGGCAGCGCGAAGGCACCCGGCACGAGGGTCCGGACAGTGATTGTCTCCCCCGAGGACTGATGGGGAAGTGGTGTGCTCGCTGGCATTACGGCGAGGGGTGCGCTGCATGCGACGGCAGGACCGGGTGCTGAGGCGAGGTGGTAGCTCCGGAGTTGAGCTTGACGCAGCGTCAGGGTTGCAAGGTTGCCGTATGACGCAATTCAGTGTTCCCTCCGATCGTGTTGCTCCATCAGTCGGGGGTTTTCGGGAGGTCGAGGGGCGACGGATCTTTGTGCGTCGCGTGGGTGTCGGCGGGCCGGCTGTGGTGTTTCTGCCGGGGGCCAGTGCCATCGGGCTGGACTATTTCGGTGTGCAGCAGGGGGTTTCGGAGTTCACGACCGCGGTGGTGTACGACCGAGGCGGGACGGGGTACAGCGATTCGATGACGCTGCCGCGCGGCGCGGCGGAGGTCGCCGGGGAGCTGCGCGCGCTGTTGCGGGCGGAGGGGATCGATGGGCCTTACGTTCTCGCGGCGCATTCGCTCGGTGGGTTCTACGCGCACCGGTTCGCGCAGTTGTTTCCGGACGACGTCGCCGGCCTGGTCTGGCTGGATGCCCTGCACCACACCTGGGACGACTTCATGCCGCCCGAAGCGGGTCTGGCGGCGGCACAGGACATGGGACCCGACCTCGAGCAGCTCGAGCGGATGGTGCCGGCGCTGCGCCGGATGCACGCCGAGTTGTACGCGGACTATCCCGACGGGCTCCGGCGGCAGCTCGTCGAGACCAGGGTACGGCGGGAGTCGCTGCGCGCCGGCATCGCCGAGCGCGCGAATCTCATCGCTCTCGCGGCCGAACTACGTTCCGGGCCCGGACTTCCCGATGTCCCGCTGATCGCGCTCAGCGCCGTCGGCGCGGACTCGGATCAGCCGATGCCGGAACGGTTGCGCGACGGCAGGATCGGGATGGATGCCGCGGTGGTGCGGTCGGTGTCGCGCGGCGAGCAGCGCGTGCTGGACGACACCGTGCACCATCGCCTCTGTTTCGATCGCCCCGATGCCGTCGTGCGAGCGATCCGCGATGTCGTGGATCGCGCGGCGCGCGCCTAGACTCCGATCACGACCAGAGGAGGACGGTGCTCACGATCGGCCAGCTCGCCGCGACCGCGGGGGTCACAGTGCGCACCGTCCGCCATTACCATCACGTCGGTCTGCTGCCCGAACCCGAGCGCGATGCCTCCGGCTACCGCCGCTACCCCGCGCAAGCCGCGGTGGATCTGATCCGCATCAGGACCCTCGCCGAGGCCGGTGTCCCGCTGGCCCGCGTCGCGGCACTACTACGTGCCGAACAGCCCGAGTTCGCCGCGTCGATCGCCGACATCGACGCCGACCTGCGCCGACGCATCGACGAACTCGCCGAATACCGCCGTCGCATCGCCGCATTGGCCGACGGCGACAGCCTGGTCCTACCGCCCGAGGTGGTCGCGCTGCTGAACCGGATGCGCGCGCTCGGCGTCAGCGAACGCCGCGTCCAGCTCGAACGGGACGCCTGGATCCTCCTGCGCGCGCTGGAACCGGACAAGGTGACGCGGCGGGTCACGGAGAAGAGTGCCGCCTTCGACCATCCCGAGACGACGCGTCTCTACCTCGCCTGCGACCAGGCGGTCGACTGGTCCCCCACCGATCCGCGCCTCGACCAGCTCATCGACGACCTCGACGCCTGGGAGATGGCCAACGGGCACCCCGACGGCAAGGCGCGACACCTCGTCGTCGCCCACGTCGCCGCGGATTCTCCCGCTTGGCGCCGCATCGTCGAGACCTTGGCCCACCGCGCCGAGCTGCGCCGAACCTGAGGCACCCCCAACGCGATCGTGCCGACCAGCCGAATTCAGGGACGGTGGGCGGTGACGATCCACGCGCGCGAATCGAAACACACCCCGGTGTCGGTCAGGTGTTCGGCCAGGGCCGCGCGCAACCGCGCGCGGGCCGCCTCGGCCGCGTCGGCATCGAGGGCGGCGAACAGCTCCTTGAAACCTTGCAGGCGGAGAAGGTTGTCGAACGCGGCGTCGCTGTCGGCGCCGAAGTACACCGGCTCGTGCACGTCGGTGAACGCGACATCGATGAATCCCGCTGCTGTGAGCAGGGTTTCGGTGACAGCCGGATCGGCGAGGGAAAACGGGCCCGGACCGTCGGCGGGCCCCGTGGCCCGGATCGGGATCAGGCCCGAGGCCCACTCGTTGCGCGCGTATTCCTGCCAGACCAGCAGCACGAGCCGCCCGCCCGGCCGCAGCGCCTGCCCGATATTGGAGAACGCGGCGACGGGATCGGCGAAGAACATCGAACCGAAACGGCTGATGCAGAGATCGAAAGACGCGGGCGGAAAGGGGTGCACCTGCGCGTCGGCCAGCTCGAAGTCGATGTTCGAGAGCTGCTCGGCGACGCTGAGCCCGCGGGCCTTCGCGAGCATCGGCGCCGAGATATCGACACCGAGCGCACTCCCGTCGACGGCGGCGCGCGCGGCCTCGCGGGTGGTCAGCCCGGTGCCGCAACCGATGTCGAGCACTCGGTCTCCAGCACCGACCCGGGCCGCGGCGCGGAGAAGCGCGTTGTGCCGACGCAACTCCGCGTCGTAGTCGAACAGATCGGCCTCGGGCGGATGCCCGGCACTGTCTTCGTCGGGCACCACCGTCACCGCCGTCCGCTCGAGGATTGTCACCCCATCTCACCACGCCGGCCACGTGTGGTGGCCGACCCTGGCCGGACCACCACACGCGCGGGGCTATGGCGTCGAGTAGCCGATGAGGGCGCCGATGCCCGCGCCGATCGGAATGGTGATCAGGGCGCCGACGCCGCCGAGGAAGAAGCCCAGCACGGCGCCGATCCCGGCACCGACGAGGGCGCCGATGCCCGCGTTGTGCTGCTTACGAGCGAGGGTGTCGGACGCCTCGTCGACGAAGCTCGCGAGGTTCTGGTCGACGACCGCGGGCGCCGCCACGGGCCGTAACGTCACCGAGTGTCCGTCGGCGGCGACCCCGGCGGCCAGATCGAAATCACCCGCGCCGGTGACGATCCGGGTCGGCACGGTGGCGACCACACGGCCGTCGGCGGCGGTCAGGGTGACGACGCCTCCGGTGAGCGCGAATGCTCCGTCAGCAGCGGTGGCGGTGATCCCCGACCCGTCCGCGAGCGGGCTCGCGGTGAAGGCCACTCCCCCGTCGACGCCGTGGACCACCGGCACCGCGGTCGCCGGTCCGGCGTGTGCGGTGGCGGCGGTGACGCCGAGGGCCCCGGCGGCGAGCACCGCGACAGTGCCGAATCGCCGTGCGGCCGAATTGGTTCGAGACACGAAAATCATCTTGCCCCTCCAGTCTGCCCGCCGATCACCGGCGGAACATCCTCTCTCGGACCGGATCTCGGTCCGCCGACATTTTCGCATCGTTGCCACAGGCAAGAAACCCACCAGCGGTGATACCGGAAAAACATCACCGGCTCGCCGCGAATTCCGACGAGTTCGCGCGTGTGATCGAACGGGCGCCCGCGGCAAGGGAGTTCATGGCAGGGATCATCGAGTCATGATTCGGTGGTGGCGGGCTCGTACCGAGGACAATCAGCGCGCGCGGATGTTCGACGCACTGGCCGGCCTCTCCGTGGGTGACGCGCTGGGCGCGCAGTTCTTCATCATGGGCCGATCGATCCCACGATTACGGGCAGGCGACCCGCCGCAGGGCCCCTGGGCGTGGACCGACGACACCGAGATGGCCGCTGCCGTAGTAGCTGAGCTGTGCGCGCACGGCGCGGTCGAGCAGAACCGGCTGGCCGCCGCCTTCGCCCGCCGCTGCGATCCGGCACGCGACTACGGGCACACCGCCGTCACGACGCTGCGACAGATCCGGGAAGGCACTCCTTGGCGCCGCGCGGCCGGTGCCGCCTTCGAGGGGCAGGGATCGTGCGGTAACGGGGCCGCGATGCGGGTCGCGCCGCTCGGGGCCTACTTCGCCGGAGTTCCGGAACGGATCGTGTCCGAGGCGACGCGGTCGGCGGAGGTGACCCACCTGCATCCCGAAGGCGTGGCCGGCGCGGTGGCGGTGGCGATTGCCGCCGGCATGGCCGCTGCGGCGCGACAGCGCGGAATCCGGCCCGCTCCAGCGGAACTGCTCGACTACGTGCTCGACTGGACGCCGTCCGGGGAGACCGGTCGAGGAATCCGTCGCGCCCGAGGTCTGCTCGGCGCCACCGTCGCCGAGGCGGCGCAAGAACTGGGTAACGGTTCACGGGTGACGGCGCAACAGACCGTGCCCTTCACGCTCTGGGCCGCCGCGACATATCTCCACGATTATCCGGCCGCGGTGACAGCCTGCCTCGAAGCCGACGGCGATATGGATACGACTGGTGCGATCGTGGGCGGGATCGTGGGCGCCTACACCGGAATCGGGGCAGGGCAGGGCGCTGTCGGTGTGCCGCGAAAGTGGCTGGACGCGCGGGAGCCGTTGCCGGCGTGGCTCGCCGCGGTGCACGCGCGGAAGCGCTACCGAGCGTCAGGCCGCGGTGTGGCGTTGCACCCGGATCGAGCGGGCTGATGTGGGCGGCCGTGGGGGCGTGAGCGAAAATCGGCACGTGCGGCGCGGTGGTGCGGTGGGCAGAATGGTGGCCCATCGACCGAGCTGGAGGACACAGATGACCGTTCTGGTGACCGGAGCAACCGCGAATATCGGACGTAAGGTGGTCGACCATCTGGTCGCGGCGGAGTGTACCGATGTGCGGGCGCTGACGACGAACCCGCGTAAGGCGGCGCTTCCGGAGGGTGTGGAGGTGGCCGAAGGGTATCTGCGCCAGCTGGATACGCTGCCCGCGGCGTTCGACGGGGTGGAGCGGATGTACCTGGCGCCGACTCCCGACAATGTCACCGAGGTGCTCGCACTGGCCCGCGCGGCGGGTGTGCGGCACGTCGTCGATCTGTCGGGCGAGCCGGAGAGCTGGTGGGGCACCGTGTGCACGGCGGTCGAGGACAGTGGACTCGCCTGGACGCACCTGTGGCCCGCCGACTTCATGGAGAACACGCTGACCTGGTCGCACCAGATCCGCGAGGCAGGCGTCATCCGCGAACCGCATCCCGACACCGCGACCGCCCCGATCGCCATGGACGATATCGCCGCCGTCGCCGCCACCGCGCTGCTCGACGACACCCATCACGGCCGCGCGTACTCGCTCGCGGGCCCGGAGATCCTGTCCCGCACCGATCTCGTCCGCCACCTCGCCACCGCCCTCGGCCGCGAGATCGCGTTCGAGAAGGCGTCCCGCGAGGACACCATCGCCGCACTGACCCCCACCATGGGCGACACCGCGACCTGGTACGTCGACAACGTCCTCACCGACTACAACCCGGCCCCCGACACGCTCCCCCTGACCAGCGTCCCCGACATCACCGGCCGCCCCGCCACCAGGTTCGCGGACTGGGCCGCCGCCAACGCGGCCCGCTTCACCTAGCCAGCCTTCAGGGGGCGATCCCGTAGAGCAGACAGCCCGGCGCGAGGGGGAAGTCGAGAACCTCGCAACCGAGCGGATACGCACCATCGGGCCGAGCACCACCCAGCTGCGGAGACCGCCCGCTCCGCGGCGGTGCTCAACGCACCGAACCCCGGTCGACGACGAACTCGGCCCAGGTGTCGCCGCCGTCGCGGGTCAAGAACAGGCGATGGCTGAGATCCGATTCCCGTTGGAACGGAACCGCGACGAAACCCACAGTAGGCGTGAAGAATTCGCCGGAGCCGCCGATGTAGGCGGCGGAGTGCGGCACTGCGGCTCCGGGCGGGCTGAGCGTGGTGGCCCATGTGTGGCCACCGTCGTGTGAGGTCTGCACGGCATACGGCGCCCGGGTCTCACCCGTCGCCGCCATCATGACCAGATCCTTCGTGGTGGCGGCGGCAATCAACTTGGCCGGGACACGATTCGGGGTGAGCGGTCCGATATCGGTGTAGGTGTCACCGCTGTCGGTCGACAGGTACAGGCGGTTCGATTCGGGTAGTCCCTTCGGTCCCGCAGAGGCGATCAGCTCGGTCGCGGAAATGGCCACGAGCTCCGGATTCCGCGCACTGGAAATGGGCATCGGCCACGGCGTCCATTCACCATCGACGAAACGCGCGCCCGCGGCCGGACCGGGGGTAGCGATACCCGCGACGGCGAGCCAGGTGACGCTACCCGCTCGCACCGCGTCGACGTCGATCCCGGTCGTAGAGGACAGCATGATGTCGAACGGGAACGGCTGCGACAGCGTGAACTCGTCGGCGGCCACGGAGCTGCTCAGCATCCGCGCCTGACCTGTGGCCACGTCGAGGACCGGCATCTGCACCGTACCGTTCCCGATCACCGGATCCGCCCAGCGAGCGGTTCCCACTCCGGCAGGCAGGTCGACGCGGGCCCAAGTGGCCCCACCGTCGTGGGTGGACCACATCGCCGGCGCATCGGTCTGCCATTGCTCAACCTTGTTGATCACGAACCAATTTCGAGCATCGGCGAAGACCGGTGCCCGCCAGCCGGCCGGCGGGTCGGCGACGGACTGCCAGCTCCGGCCTCCGTCTTTCGTGTGCATCAGGCGCGGGCAGTCAGCACAGTTGACCCAGTAGCCGCCTGTCCAGCCTTCCGAATCGGACAGGAACTTCACCCATGTCGGCTCGAACCTCGGCTCCGGAGCCGCCGAGCACGCCGCAGCGCTCAGCGTCAACAACGCCGCCATCACGCATCGGATCACACCGCCGGGCAATCGCATGCGGACCAGACGACCGATGATCAGCCTCGACACAGTTCGACCCTACCGGCTCGGCGTCATCGACCAGGTCCTCCCACCGATCCCTGACGCCGTACACGATGCGCAGCGAAACGTGTTCGACGGAGAAGGCCGGCGCCCATGGAACGCCGGCCCCGCACGCTCGGCCTACCACGATCCACCGGCGCGACGCGGTGCTTGCCTGATCGGACAGGTCGCTTTCGGCCGCGGTGTCGCGCTCGGCATCGTCCCGATGGACCGCAGCGAAATCGCGTTGCGGCCGGTGTAACTGTCGGTCACGCTGGGGAGATGGACCCCACGCCGCAGCCGGCTCTACCGCCGGGCGTCGGCCCGCCGGAGCGGATCGTGCTCGGTGGCATGGTGATCCGCCGCTGGCGGCCTGACGATCTGGCCGCCAAGTTCGCGGCGCTCAACGCCTCGTTCGACCATCTGCACAGGTGGATGCCCTGGGCGGCCGAGCCGCCCGAGCTCGACACGTTGCGCGGCCGGCACGACCTGCTCGCCGACCACTGGCCCACTCCCGACGGCGGTTTCACCTACGGCATCTTCGACGACACCGGCGCGGTCCTCGGCGCGGTCGGCCTGCACGACCGGGTCGGCCCGGCGACCCTGGAAATCGGTTACTGGTGCCACGTCGACCACCTCGGCCGCGGCATCGTCACCCGCGCCGCGGGCGCGCTGACCACCGTCGGCGGTGCGCTGCCCGGCATCACCCGGCTCGAGATCCGGTGCGATGCCGCCAATCTCCGCAGTGCCGCGGTGCCGCGCCGCCTCGGGTACCGGCTGGAGAGCATCGGCCCTCGTGCGCGCCACGCGCCCGGCGAGTCGGGCCGGGGAATGTGCTGGGTGAAGGACACCCCTGGCACGGGTACGGCCTGGCGCTGATCAGCCCACGTCGCGGCGAAGCCAGGTGACTTCGGCTCCGACGCAGTCGGTGCCCTGGCGATAGGCCTCGAGATCGTCGTCCCATGCCGTGCCGAGCGCGCGATCGATCTCGGCGGACAGGTCGTAGGTTCCGTGACCGCCGAGTTCCCTGGCGGCTTGCAGTAAGGCACGTAATCGCATCTCGCCCAGCATCACATCGCCGTTGGCGCCGGTGGATCCGTGCCACAGGCCGAGGGCGGGGACGAAGCTGTAGCGCTCGCCGTCGACGCCCTCGCTGGGGTCCTCGGTCACCTCGAAGCGCAGAACCGGCCAGGAGCGCAATGATTGGGCTATCCGCGACGCGGTGCCGACCGGCCCGATCCAATCGCTGCTGGCGCGCAGTTGTCCGTCGGTGGGTTGCACGGTCCAGCGCAATTTCGCGGGCGCGGAGAGCGCGGTGGACAGCGCCCATTCGACGTGCGGGCACAACGCGGCGGGCGATGAGTGGATGTAGACCACACCCGCCGTCGCATCAGCGAACTGACTCGATGCGCGCACTACACAACACCTCCAGCCTCGACAAGGAGCGTCTTCCCCAACGACCCGTCGGACTGGCGTGGCCCGAGTGTACTGAAGTGCTCGGTGTTGCGGGTGTTACTTCACAGCGTGTTGCGTGTCTCTGCGATCACGGAATCGCTGAATTTCGGCCACGCCGCTCGAGCCCAGTCTCCGAAATTCTCGTCGCTCAGGGCGATCGTCGCCACCCGGATTTCGGGGTCGACCCAGAGAAACGTGCCGGATTGCCCGAAGTGCCCGTAGGTGCGCGCGGAATTGGCGTCACCGGTCCAATGCGGGGATTTCCCGTCGCGGATTTCGAAGCCCAATCCCCAGTCGTTGGGGCGCTGGGAACCGAATCCGGGCAGGATGCCGTCGCGGCCGGGGAATTGCACCGACGTCGCCTCGTCCAGCGTTTGCTGGGAGAGCAACCGGGGTGTCAGCAACTCGGCGGCGAATCGGGTGAGATCGTCGACGGAGGCGCGGCAGGCGTGCCCGGCGGAACCGTCGAGGACCGCGTCACGCATACCGAGCGGTTCGAACACCGCCTCGTGCAGGTAGGCCGGGAACTCGATGCCGGTATTCGCGGCGAGGAAGTCGGCGAGCAGTTCGAAGCCCGCGCTGGAGTAGATGCGCCGGGCGCCGGGTTGGGCGATCACCTCCGGAGTGGCGAAGGCGACGCCCGAGGTGTGGGCGAGCAGGTGCCGCACGGTCGATCCGGGCGGCCCGGCGGGCTGATCGAGCTCGACGGCCCCCTCCTCCACGGCTACCAGCGCGGCGTAGGCGACGAGCGGCTTGGTGACCGAGGCCAGGCGGAACACCCGCGCGGTGTCGCCGGTGGTCGACACGCCGTCGGTGGTGACGACCGCGGCGGCGGCGTTGGCGGCCGGCCAGTGCTGGACCTGTTCGAACGAGCGCATATCGGCAGCGTACGAGACGCCGCTACGATCGTGCTCACCATGAGTCCCGCACCATCGATCCACGGCGACGTGGCGGCCGGTTTCGGCCCCGTCGCCGACGCGTTCCGCCGCAACTTCACCCACCACGCCGAGATCGGCGCCGCCGTCGCGGTCTACGCCGGTGACGAGCCGCTGGTGGACCTGTGGGCCGGGCACCGCGACCGCGAGCGCGAGGTGGCGTGGGAGCGCGACACGATCGTGCCGGTGTTCTCCTCGTCGAAGGGGATGTCGGCGTTCGCGATCGCCGCCGCCGTCGCGCGCGGGCTGCTCGACTACGAGCGCCCGGTGGCCGAGTACTGGCCGGAATTCGCCCAGCACGGCAAGGAACGGATCACGGTGCGGCAGCTGATCGATCATCAGGCCGGCCTCTCCGGCCTGGACCGGATCGTGAAGCTGGGCGAACTCACCGACCGCGACGCGCTGGCCGCCCTGCTCGCCGCGCAGGTGCCGGCCTGGCGCCCCGGCACACGGCACGGCTATCACGCGCTCACGCTCGGGCTGTACCAGAGCGAGCTGCTGCGGCGCGTCGATCCGGCGGGTCGCAGCCTCGGCCGGTTCTTCGCCGAGGAGATCGCGAAACCCGTCGACGCCGACCTGTTCATCGGACTGCCCGCGGCCGAACCGATCGAGCGGGTCGCGCAGCTGTCGGCGACCAAGGGGCTCGACATCCTCCGCTACGAGCTCGCCGATATCCCGGTGCGGATCGGCGCCGAGGTCTACGCCAAGCGCGGGCTCTCCTATGCCGCGCTCACCAATCCGCGTCCCGGCGCGCCTGCCCGCGCCGCTCGCCGGGAATTCCTCGAGATCGAATGGCCCGGCATGAACGGCGTGGGAAATGCCCGCGCGCTTGCCCGCGTCTACGGCGCGGCGGCGGGCCGGACCGGCGCGCTGCCGATCAGCGACGCGGTGCTCGACCGTCTCGCGGCGGCCGACACCGCCGACGACGTGCCCGCCGAGGACCTGGTGCTGCACACCAAGAGCCGCTACCACCTGGGCTTCCGCAAGTCGCGCGGCAGCTTCCGGTTCGGCTCCGACAAGCGCGCCTACGGCACCACGGGATTGGGCGGCTCGTTCGGCTTCGCTGACCCCACCGCGGGACTCGGCTTCGGCTACAGCATGAACCGGCTCGGCATGGCCATCCTCGACGACGTGCGCAGCCGCAACCTGCGCGACGCGGTACTGCGCTGCGCGGGCTGACCGGGCGGTGGGAGCGCCGAGACGGTTCACGTACCGAGCGCGGTCGCGGCGACCACGACAGTGCGCACCGGGATGGATCCCCGGTGCGCACCGCTGTCGCGTCGATCAGTGGCCGGCGACCACGCCGCTGATCTCGTTGGGCGTCGCGGCGAGCGTCGCGGTGGCCGTGACCTTTCCGTCGGCCAGGTCCACCCGGTGGACCTGCTTGGTAGCCGGGTCGGAGACGTAGGCGATGCCGCCGCGCACGAACAGCGCGGGGCGCGGATCCTGCCAGTCGAGCGGTTCCTGCCAGGTGCCGAGGACCGGGATGGTCCGGGTGACGGTGCCCGCGACCGGGTCGATGACGTGGATCTTGCCGTCGGTGCCGAGCACCAGCGCCTCACCTGCCGGGCCACGGCCCAGCGAGCGGAAGGTGTAGCTGGTGCCGATGTCGACCAGGCGCAGGGACCCGTCGGCGGTGTTCACCAGCGAGATGCGCTGTGGCCGTTCGAGTTCGGCGTCCTTGTCGACCTTGTAGTCGCCGAGCACGATCGGCGAGACCGCACTGCCCGCCATGTTGCCGATCCGGCCGTACGCGTCCGGGCTGGCGACCTTGCTGAACTTTCCGTCGCGGAAGACCAGCGCGCCGGTCTGGCAGCCGATCACCACGGCCTCGCCCTGGGCGGTCGCCTCACCGTGCACGCCGGGGCAGTCCTCGTTGCGCGCCAGTTCCTTGCGGGCGCTGTCGAGCGCGACGGCGCCGACCCGCTTGTCCTCGGTGCCGAGGGTGACGATCAGCTGCTCGGTGCTCAGTTCGATGGCGACGCCGTGGTGCGGCGCGGCGGCCCGGTACACCTCGGTCTCGGGCTTGCCGCCCACCTTGTCCGAGTCGAAGACGGTCACCTCGCCGGAGCCGTCGGCGAACAGCACGGTCTTGCCCGCGTGCCGCACGACGTGGCCGGGCTTGCTCGCCGGGAAGTCGGTGCCGGTGAATTCGCGGTCGTAGGCGTCGAAGACGCGGAAGCCGTCCTTGGTCGAGACCATGAGGTGGTCCTCGTCGCCGGCCGGGTTGAGCCGGTTGAACCCGTCGAGCTTCACCTCGCCCTGCTGGGCCAGGTCGGCGCCGTCGAGGACGTAGATGCCGCCGTCGTAGGTGAGCGCGATGGGTTCGGCGCCCGGCGTGTGCTCGTGCTCGTGGGTGGCCGCATCGTCGGCGCCGCAACCACTCAGGGCGACCATCGCGGCGATGGCCACCACGGTGGCGGTCCGTGACCTGTACATGTACTGCTCCATTCTGCTGTGAACTACGGCGTCGGCCCGGACAGACCACGGGCGATGGCCTCGGTGTTGGTGCGCGCCATCTCCAGATAGGTGGCGGCCCCGCCGCCGGGCTCGGAGAGCGACTCGGTGTGCAGCCCGATCACCCGCACGTGCAGGCCGGTGTGTTCGGCGAGCACCCGCGAAAGCCGGTCGGGCTGGGCGGAATCGGCGAACAGGGCGCTCACGCCCGCCGCCCGGATCGCGGATGCCAGTCCGTCGAGGTCGGCGGCGCTGGGCGAGGCCAGCGTGGTGCCGCTGGGTATGACGGCGCCGATCACCCGGAAGCCGAAACGCTGGGCGAGATAGCCGAACACGTGGTGGTCGGTGACCAGCTGCCTGCGCTCGGGCGGGACAGCGGCGAAGCGGTCGGTCATCCAGCGGTCCAGCTGGTCGAGTTCGCCGAGGTAGCGGTCGGTCGACGCGCGCACCGCCGCCTCGTCGACACCGTCGACCTCGGCGAGTACCGCGTTCCTGATCGCCTCGACGGCCTTGCGCACCCGCTGCGGGTCGGTCCAGAAGTGCGGGTCCGGCCGGCCCGCGGACTCGTCGGCGGTGTACTCGATCGGGTCGACGTGTTCGGCCACGGCCAGGGTGGGCACCCCTGCCTCGCTCGCCGCGCGGACGTGCCGAGCGATGCCCTCCTCCAGCCCGAGACCGTTGTGCACCACCAGCGCCGACCGTTCGAGATCGGCGGCCTGGCGGGCGGAGATCCCGAACGAGTGCGGGTCGGTGCCCGCCTGCATGAGGACGGTCACCGGGACCGCGTCACCGACCACCGCCTTGGTCAGGTCGCCGAGAATGTTCGTGGTGACCACGATTCCGGAACGGTCGCCGTCGCTGGAACACGCGGCGACAAGTGGGAACACCGCAAGTAGTGCCATGGCCACCGCGAGCACCGCCCGCAGCCGAGCCCCGGACGCGAAACGGGCGCCGACCCGTGAACGCGGGTTGAGCGCGAAAGATTCGCGGCTGCACGGTGTTTCGTTGCCAGTGCTCACAGTCCGGTCTCCACCATCTGCGAAGGCGCGATGTCCAGCGGGAAGGCGCGGGCGGCACGCAGGTTGTCGTTGTAGGCGATCTCGTGGACGGTGCGGGAGTCGTTGACGTAGGCGCGATCCGGATCGACCCGGATCACCGCGGACCGATCGACCGGGGCGGACGCCAGCGCGAGACGCGCTGTCTCCGAGCCGGTTTCGGGGTCGAGGCCGTGCAGCACGCCGTCGCGGGTGAGCACGAGGACCGACGATCCCTCGCCGGCGGTGTTCACCGCCACCGGATCGACGACCGCCGTTCTGGTCCAGGTCTTCTTCCTGATGTCGAGCGTCCACACACCGTCGCGACCGGCGAGCGCGGTCAGCGTCGTGCTGCCCGGTCGGTGGGTGAACGCCGTGGCCCGATCGGCGGTGGGCGCCGGGTAGGCGATCTTCTCGGCGACGAGATCACCGTCCCGCTGCGCCACCACCAGTGCGCCGTCGGCACATCCGAAGACGACGCCGCGCCGGGTCACCGCCTGGCCACGCGGCTGCGGGCAGGATTCGGACAGGGTCTGACCGGCCGCGTTGTCGCGACCACGGGCCTCGACGCGCCCGCTGCCGTCGGCCACGAGGAGGCGCTCGGCGTAGGGCACGGCGATGCCGTCGATCCGGCGAGGTTCACCCACCTCACCCTGATCCAGTGCGGGGCGGTCGAAGACGAGGGTCTGCCCACCATCGAGGACCACGGCCGCGAGGGCCGGATCGCTGTGCGCCGCGACGACCGCGGCGGGCGTCTCGACGGTGCCGATCGCGCGGATCGGCGCGGAGTAGTAGTGCCGGTGGTCCTCGTGGTCGACTGTCCACGCGCCGCTGTCCACGATCGCGAGCCGTCCGCCCGCGGACACGTAGCCGAACCGTCCGTCACCGGCGAGCCGCAAGCCGGTGGCCGAATCGGGCTGCGGAACAACACTTCCCAGTCCGGTCTGCTCGATCGGGGTGACCTTCTCGCCGAGCAGGTCGACGACGCGCACGGCACCGGTCTGCGCGTCGGCCACGACCAGTCGGTGCTGCGCCTCCGGCATCTCCTCGGCCCCCGCGACGAATCCGTGCGGGGTCTCTTCCACCACCGGCGAGGTCTCCCCCGACCCGCACCCGACCAGCGGCAGCGCGGCGAGGGCCGCCACCGAGGCCGCGCCGACCCGGCGGGCGCCGAAGCGATCGCGCAGCGCGGCGACAATCGCCGACAGGAAGAAGAAGCCCACGGCGACGGCGGCGATGGTCGCCCCGGCCGCGGTCCCGGCGTGCCAGGAGACGAGCAGCCCCACCGCCGTGGACAGGCCTCCGATCACCGCGGCGATCAGCATCACCACCGGGATCCGGTCCGACCAGTACACGGCCGCGGCGGGCGGCGCGATGAGCAGCCCGAACACCAGCAGCGTCCCGACGACATGGAACGACGCCACGATCGCCAGCGTCACCAGCCCCACCAGCGCCACCTGCGCGGCCTTGGGCCGCAGGCCGAGCGTGTGCGCCTTGCGCGGATCAAAGGTCGAGGCCACGAACGCGCGATGCCCGAGGACCGTCACGACCAGCGCGATCGCCAGTGCCACAACGAGATACAGCAGATCGACGGTCTGGACGGCGAGCACATCGCCGAACAGGAATCCGGTCAGGTCGACGGCGAAGGACTGCGAACGCGACACGATGATCACTCCCGCCGCGAGCATGCCCACGAACAACAGCCCGATGGCGGTGTCGGGCGCGAACCGCTTGCTGCGCCCGAGCATCGAGACGCCGAAAGCCATGGCGGTGCAACTGATCGCGGCACCGATCAGCAGATTCCCGCCGAGCAGCGCGGCCACCGCGACGCCGGGCAGCATGCCGTGCGCCATCGCGTCACCGAGAAAAGCCATGCCGCGCACGACGACCCACGTTCCGGCGAGAGCGCAGACGCACGATACGAGCAGTCCGCCCCACAGCGCCCGTTGCACGAAGGCCACTTCGAACGGGGTCATCAGCCAATCCATAGCGCGGAACGATATACTGAAAATGATTATCGTTTCAATTGAGGTGAGATGCAACACACAGAGGACGCAGCGCTCGAGATCGAGCAGGTGACGGCGGGCTACGGCGCGACGCCGGTACTGACGGAGGTGTCGGCGACGATCCCGCGCGGGCGGATCACCGCGATCGTCGGACCCAACGGATCGGGGAAGTCGACGTTGCTCGGCGTCCTCGCCGGGACGGTGCCGATCCGGTCGGGCGCCGTGCGCAGCGGCATCGGGGGACGCCCCGCATTCGTGGTGCAGCACACCGCGATTCCGCCGACGCTGCCGATCACCGTCGGCGAGACGGTCGCGATGGGGCGGTGGGCGCATCGGGGGCTGTGGCGGCGGCTCACCCGGGCGGATCGCGCGATCGTGGACTCGGCGCTGGAGCGGATGGACCTCACCGCGCTGGCGGCACGGCGCCTCGACACCCTCTCGGGCGGCCAGCGCCAGCGCGCGCTGCTGGCCCAGGCGCTGGCGCAGCAGTCCGAGCTGCTGCTGCTCGATGAACCGGCGACGGGTCTGGACGCGGCCTCACAGGCGGCCATCTCCGCCACCTTGGCCGAGGTGAGCGCCGCCGGAGTCACCGTCGTACAGGCCACCCACGACCTGGCCGAGGCCGGCCGGGCACATCGGTATCTGCGGCTCGAGCACGGCCGCCTGACCGCGAGTCGGCCGGATGAGGCACCGGCGCGGACGTAGAATCGCAGGTCACCGGCGCACCGCGCAGCAGGAGGACAACCATGGCCGCGACACCGACTTCGGTCGAGGACTACCTCGCCGCGCAACCCGACCATGCCCGCGCCGTCCTCGAGCGGATGCGCGAGACGATTCACCGCGCCGTGCCGGGTTCCGGCGAGAAGATCGGTTACGCCATGCCCGCCGCCACCCTCGACGGCCGGGCGTTCATGTCCTTCGCCGGCTGGAAGGCCCATGTGAGCGTGTACCCCGTCCCCACGGGGGACGAGGCGTTCGACCGTGCCATCGCGCCCTACATCGCGGGCGCGGGCACACTGAAATTCCCGCTCGGAGAGCCGATTCCGTACGACCTGATCGCGCAGATCGCGGTGCGGCTCGCCGAGCGGGAAGGACGGGGCTGACCTACCAGTCGGCCTCGGTGTAGCGGATGATGCCGCGAATGTTCTTGCCGTCCAGCATGTCCTGGTAGCCCTGGTTGATCTCCTCCAGCGAGTAGCTGCGGGTGACCATGTCGTCGAGGTTGAGCTGACCGGACTTGTACAGCGACAGCAGGCGCGGCGCGTCCTGGCGGGCGTTGCCGCCGCCGAAGATGCAGCCCTTCACCGTCTTCTGCAGCATGGACAGCAGGAAGCTGTTCATCTTCACCTCGCCGGCGTCCATGCGGCCCATCGAGGTGACGACCAGGGTGCCGGCCTTACCGGTGAGGATCAGGCCCTCCTCGACGTAGTCGCCGTGCATCTCGCCCATGGTGAGAATGACCTTCTCGGCCATCCGCCCCTCGGTGGCGTCCATCAGCGGCATGATCGCGGCGGCCATGCTCTCGTAGGTGTGGGTGGCGCCGAACTTCTGCGCCTGCTCCCGCTTCCACGGGTTCGGGTCGATCGCGACGACCTTCGAGGCGCCGGAGAGCACCGCGCCCTGCAGCGCGCTCATGCCGACGCCGCCGATGCCCGCGATGACCACGGTCTCGCCCGGCTGCACCTCGGCGACGTGGGTCGAGGAGCCGAAACCGGTCGGCACGCCACAGCCGACGAGGCACGCGACCTCGAACGGAATGGTCGGGTCGATCTTCACCACCGAGGTGTGGTGCACCGTCATGTACGGCGCGAAGGTGCCGAGCAGGCACATCGGGATGACGTTCTCCCCGCGCGCCTGGATGCGGTAGGTGCCGTCGGAGATCGCCTGGCCCATCAGCAGGCCCGCGCCCAGGTCGCACAGCGCCATGTGCCCGGCCACGCAGGCGGGACAGCGGCCACACGCCGGGATGAACGACAGGATGACGTGGTCGCCCACGGCCAGGTCGCTCGGGCAGTTGGGGCCCAGCTTGGTGATGACGCCCGCACCCTCGTGGCCGCCCATCACCGGGAACGACGGCATCGGCGTGGCGCCGGTGACGATGTGATGGTCGGAGTGGCACATGCCCGCCGTTTCCATCCGGATCTGCACTTCACCGGCGACGGGGTCGCCGACCTCGATCTCCTCCACCGACCACTGCTGATCGGTGCCCCACAGGATCGCGCCCTTCGTCTTCATCTCGTGTAGACCTCTCGCCAAGCTGGTGCCTCGTTGTGACTGCACTCACCCTAACGAAGAATCGGCCAATTCTGAAACACGTTCTAGAAATATTGCCGAGAATTATCTATCCACGCACGTCATGGACGTGATGGACGAGATCATGAAGGAAGTAGCGGCCCAGCGAGGTGACCGTGAACAGCGATCCGTCGCTGCGCGCGCCCTGCCGATCGAGGCGATCCGCCGGGACGGCGGCGAAGGCCGTGGCGACCGACTCCGCGGCCACGGCGAGTTCCTCGGCGACGGTCGCCGGATCCTGCTCGCCGTAGCGGTCGGCGACGGCGGTGGCGTCCTGATCCCAGTTCTCGAACGACGGCGGTTCGATGCCGTCGCCGGCGAGCATCAGGGCCAGACGCGTATCGAAGATCCGGCACACATCGCGCACGTGGGCGCCATATTCGAGGACCGACCAGGTCGTCTCGTCGGGGCGCACGCGCGCCTCGGACCGTGCCAGTGCCGCGCCGATGCGGCCGGCGCTGTCGAGGGTGCGTTCGGGGATCGCCGCGTAGTCGACCGCCTCGGCGTCGAAACCGCATTCGGCGCAGGGACGTTCGAGGACCCAGGTCCAGTTCTTGGTGTCGGGAACGATCATGCGGTCAGCCTAGGGTGTCCGCATCTTGTGATCCATCAATATTCCGCCAACTTCCGGCGAGATCCGGCATCACTCGATCAGGCGGTTCGCCTTCTCGAACAGTTCCATGGTCACCGCGTGCAGGAAGTCGCCCACCGGCTTGGGCGCCTTGCCCGCGAAGGCGCGCGCGTGCGTGCCCTCGAGCACGATGCCCAGCTTGAAGCAGGCGAGCACCTCGTACCAGGTGACGGCGCTGAGATCGCGGGTGGAGAACTCGGCGTAGTGCGCGATCATCTCCTCGGGGGTGGGCAGTCCACCGACGGTGCCGAGCGTGCCCATCAGTCCGGCGCCGACGGTGCCGGGGACGGGCCGGGTCG
>NZ_JARWOJ010000414.1 GCF_029868625.1 Nocardia neocaledoniensis
TCACCGCGGACGAGGTGCGCAATATCGTTGCCGCTCTTGACGGTTCGGGTGTCCCGGTCATCGAGGTGACCCACGGTGACGGACTGGGTGGTTCCTCGTTCAACTACGGGTTCTCGAAAACCCCTGAGCAGGAACTGATCAAGGTCGCCGCGGAGACCGCCAAGCAGGCCAAGATCGCTTTCCTCATGCTGCCGGGTGTCGGCGTCAAGGAAGACATCAAGATCTCCCAGGACAACGGCGGGTCCATCTGCCGCATCGCCACACACTGCACCGAGGCCGATGTGTCCATCCAGCACTTCGGGCTCGCACGCGAACTCGGCCTGGAGACCGTCGGCTTCCTCATGATGGCCCACTCCACCACGCCGGAGAAGCTGGCGAAGCAGGCCCGCATCATGGCCGACGCGGGCTGCCAGTGCGTCTACGTCGTCGACTCCGCGGGCGCCCTCGTCCTCGAACAGGTGTCGGACCGTGTCGCGGCCCTGGTCGCCGAACTCGGTGACGACGCCCAGGTCGGTTTCCACGGTCACGAGAATCTCGGTCTGGCCGTGGCGAATTCGGTCTACGCCGTGCGCGCGGGCGCCACTCAGATCGACGGCTCAGCCCGCCGCTTCGGCGCGGGCGCGGGCAACCTGCCGGTCGAGGCCTTCATCGGTGTCTGCGACAAGCTCGGCATCAAGACCGGCGTCGACTTCTTCGCCGTGACCGACGCCGCCGAGGACGTCGTCCGCCCGGCCATGCCGACCGAATGCCTCCTCGACCGCCAGGCCTTGATGATGGGCTACGCGGGCGTCTACTCCAGCTTCCTCCGCCACGCCGAACGCCAGGCCGAGCGCTACGGCGTCTCCGCCGCGGAAATGCTCGTCCGCGCGGGCCGGCGCAAACTCGTCGGCGGCCAGGAAGACCAGCTCATCGACATCGCCCTCGAACTCCAGCGCGAAGCCACGACCGCGTCAGCCTGACCCCCACCTCCGAACGGCGTGCCCCAACCACCTGGGTCACGCCGTTCCGCATTTCCGGACACGCGCCACCGGAGGCCGTGGCGGCTGCTGTAATTCCATTTCGGCATGATCATCCGGCTATAGATATAGCATCAACGCTATGGGTTGGGGTAGCGTTGAACTGGAACCAGAGGTGCGCGAATGGCTCGAGAAGCTTCCAACGGACATGTTCGCTCATGTCGCGTTCTACATCGACTTGCTGCAGGACATCGGACCGCTGTTGGGCGAACCGTATACGCGGCAGCTCGACCGGAAGCTTCGCGAGTTGCGTTTCTATCTGGGATCGGACGCGGTTCGCGTGACGTACTGGATCGCGCCAGGGCGCAGAATCGTCTTGCTGACGGTTTTCGTCAAGACGCGAATGGTGGAACGGCGTGAAGTGGCTCGAGCGCGCGGAGCAATGCGGCGCTGCGATGCGGAGCGGCATGTTCTGGAGGAGGGAAACGGTGGCGGAGCGTAGCGAATGGGCTGACCTGCGGGATCAGCGGATGAGGGAGCCTGGCGCGACCGAGGCGTATGACGCCGCGCGGCTTGCCTTCGAGCTCGGCCGAACTATTCGGGGTATGCGAGAGGATCGCGGCTGGAGCCAGTCCGTTCTAGCCGATGCGGCGGGCATGACTCAGTCCGCGGTCGCACGCTTCGAGGCGGGCGGGACGGTTCCCAGTCTGCCGGTACTCGAGCGCCTTGCCAGGGCCCTCGACGCCGACCTCGTCGTGCAGGTGCGCCCGCGCGTCGCGTGAGCCGGATGATCCTCGGTTTCGCAATGCCGTTGATGTCGCAGGATGAAATTCGCTGGACACGGGGGATATAAGTGGGGCATGGCTGAAATCGGTGGGGCGTTGTTCTGTGGGGTCGAGTCGGCGGCTCGGATCGAGCGGATGGAGACAGCCGCCATGGTCGGGGCGGTGGCGGCCGGGCGGGCGCGGGTACCGGCCGGTGGGGCGTTCGCTCGGGAGTTCGGTGGTGGGGCCGCGTGCTTCGCCGAGGTGGGGTCGCCGTTGAACAAGGTCGTCGGGATCGGGTTCGATGGTGTGCCCTCGGCGGCGGAATGGGAGACGGTGGAGGCCGCCTACGCGGCGGTGGGGGTGCCGGTGCAGGTCGAATTGGCGCATCTGGCGGATCCGCGGATCGGTGCCGAGTTGACCGGGCGGGGATATCGGTTGGTGTCGTTCGAGGACGTGCTCGGGATGGAACCGGCCGGACGCGTCTGGGCGGCACCGGCCGGAGTCGAGGTGCGGCGGGTGGACGAGGACGGTTTCGACACCTGGCTCGATATCGCCGTCGACGGCTTCGCCCATCCCGACGACGAGGGCATCCCCTCGCACGAGGAATTCCCCAGGGAAGCGCTCGCCGCGGTGATGCGGGACATGGCTTCCAGCAACGACACCCGAACCTATGTCGCCTACCGCGACGGTGTACCGGCGGGCGCGGCGAGCATGCGTGTCGCGGGCGGTATCGCGGCGCTCGCGGGAGCCGCGACACTGGTGGCGCATCGGCGGCACGGAGTCCAGACCGCGCTGCTGTCGACACGGCTGACCGAAGCCGCGGCCGACGGCTGCGATCTCGCGGTCGTCACCACTCAGCCGGGATCCAGATCGCAGCGCAACGTCCAGGGCCGGGGATTCTCGCTCCTCTACACCCGTGCGGTGCTGGTCAAGGAGGTGTGATCCGCTGGGGCGGCCGGGCTCAGCCGCGCGACGTGGTCGCACGCTGTGATGCGGCTTCTACGGGTGGCACCGGCTCGGCCACACAATGTGTGCGCGGCGGGAGCGGGGGCCCTCACAGGGCCCTGATGACCTGAGCGACCCGGTTCGCGCGAGCCGCCGGACTCGTCGCCTTGAGGATCGGCAGGAAGAGCCGGTATTGCTCGGAGCGGCTGAGAGCGTCGTACGCGGTCCGGCGTTCGGGCGCGACGTCGAGCGCGGCGAGCAGGTCGGGCGGGGTTTCCGCCGTGCGCTGCCGTTCATAGGCGCCCGCCCAGCGCCCGTCGGCCACCGCCTCCTCGATGGCAACGAACCCCGCCGGCCGCATCCGCCCGGCCGCGATGAGTGCTTCGGCCTTCTCGACATTGACTCGCGACCATGGGCTGCGGGCGCGACGAGGGGAGTAGCGCTGCAGGTAGTGGTGGGCGTCGAGGCCGCGGCGATGGCTGTCGATCCACCCGTAGCAGAGCGCGCCGTCGAGGGTCTCGGTGATCGCCACCGAGGGTTCCGGGGCGCCCTTCTTGGCGATGCGGACCCAGACCTCGTCGGCGGTGGCGTGATTCGCCTCAAGCCAGGTGTTCCATTCGGCGGCATCGGCGCAGGTGATGAAGGCGATCTGGTTCATGGACACCATCCTGCTCCGCAAAGTGCTCACCGAATGAGCAGTTTTCCGGCCGATGCGAGCTCGAGGCGTGGGCGAACGGCGCGAGTCGACGCTGTGGCGGTCCTACGGGGCGGCGTCCAACGTGGCGAGAAGGGCGCGGGCGGCCCGCCGTCCCTGTTCGATTCGCTCGGGACCGTCGACACCCTGGAGGTGGAAGGCCCAGTGCGCCTCGAACAGGCACGCGAGCGCGTAGGCGGTGCCGGCGATCTGCGCTGATGTCGCTCCGGGATAGGCGTCGGCGAGCTGTCTCTCCAGCGCGGGGAGCCACCGCTGTGTCCACAGCTCGGTGAGTCGTTCTCGCACTACGGGTTCGCGTGCGGAAAGGGCGACGAGCTCACACCACACCACCAGGTCGTCACGATTCGTGTAGGCCCCTGGCTCGAACATCCGCGCCACCCGGTCCTCGATCGGTTCGTCGGCGTCGAGGCGCAACATCGCATCGCCGTAGGCCGCAACGGCATCGGTGACGAACGCCCGCATGAGCCCGTCCCTGCTCCCGAAATAGTGCAGCACCAGGGTTCTCTGCACGCCCGCCGCCGCGGCCACGCGCGACAGTGTCGTATTCGCGAACCCGTCGGCCGCGACCACCGACCGCGCGGCCCGCAGGATCTGTGCGCCGCGCTCCTTGGCCTTGCTGGGGCGGCCGACTTTATTTACTGTCATGATAGTCAATATATTCGACGGGGAGGTCGGTCATGCGAGTTCTGGCTCTGGGCGGGGCAGGAGAGATGGGGCGGGTCGCGGCGCGGGTCCTGCGCGGCGACAGCGGAGTGAGCGCCCTGACGATCGCCGATCGGGACGCGGCAGCGGCGCGCAGGGTCGCCGCGGAGCTGGGCGTCGACGCGTGCGGCCTCGATGTGACCGATGGTCCCGCGCTCACGCGGGCACTGCGCGAAGCCGATCTGGTCGTGAACACGGTCGGCCCGTATTTCCGCTTCGGCCCGCCGGTGCTGGCCGCCGCCATCGACGCGGGCTGCGACTACATCGACATCTGCGACGACCCACAACCGACCATCGACATGCTCGAACTGGACGCGCGGGCGAAGGCGGCGGGCGTCACCGCGCTGCTCGGGATGGGCGCCAGCCCCGGCGTCGCCAATCTGCTCGCGGTGCGGGCGGGCACCGAACTCGATCGGGTGGACTCGCTGATCACCGGCTGGAACATCCACTCGGCCCACACCGAGGACAGCGTGGGACCGACCGCCGCGGTCGTCCACGGCATGCGTCAGATCAGCGGCTCCATCCCGGTCACCCGCGGCGGCGTGCGCACCGAACGTCCTGCGCTGGAACGCTTCCGGCTCGACTACCCCGGGCTCGGCGCCGGTGCGGGTCGCAGCTTCGGCCACCCGGAGGCGATCACCCTGCCGCTGGCCTTTTCCGGCCTGCGTGCCGCGACCTCGGTGGTCGTCGCCGATCGCCCGACCACGGCTGCCCTGCGTGCGCTGCGCTGGTCCATCGATCGCCGCCTGCTGTCTCTCGACCGCGCGGCCCGCCTCGCCGCCCGCGTAGAACGCCTGCTCCCCGCCGACCCGGCGACCCTCGTCGCGGCAGGTGGGCTCCCGCCGCTGTTCGCGCTGGCCACCGGAACCCGCGACGGCGCGCCCGCTACGGCGGCCACCGCACTGTGCCAGGTCCCCGGCCTGTCGATGGCCGAGAACACCGGCGTCCCACTGGCCGTCGGCGCCCTGCTCATGGCCGCCGATCCGAAGCCGGGCGTCCACGCCCCCGAGACGCTCCTGGACCCGGACGCCTTCTTCACCGCGTTCGCCCCGCATTGCATCGGCGGCCCGGACCCCGACGCGATGACGATCACCACCAGCAGCTGGTCGAGCGCCGAAACCAACACGGCAGCACTGTCTTCCGCGCTTCTCACCGCCCTGATCGCCGCCCGCTGAGCCGCAGAGGCCTGCCGACCTCCCCGAGCTCGCCGTGACGACTCAGGCTCTCAGCGTGTAGCGGCCGACAGGGTGTGGACATGCGGAAGCCCCGCTCGTCGGAGGACGAACGGGGCTCCCGAAACTCACAGCCAGGTGTCGAGGCTGGTGGTGGTGAGGAAGTGGTCCAGGTCCGCGCGCCAGGGGGCGGGCGTGGTCTTGTCCGGCTCGATGCCGGTGTACTGGCCTCGGTAGAACAGCAGCGGACGGCCGTTGGTGGTCGCCGACTCCGCGAGCGACTGGACCCGGCCGATGACGATGTAGTGGTCACCGCCGTCGACCACGGAATCGACCGTGCATTCGATGGTGGCCAGCGAATCGTCGAGCACGGGCACACCCAGATCCGAGGTGTGCCAGGGGACTCCGGCGAACTTGTCGGCCTCACGCGAGCCGAAGCGCGCGCAGGTCGGCTGCTGTTCCTCGGCGAGCACGTTCACGCAGAACTTGCCCGCCGCCTCGATCGCCGCCCACGAGCGCGACCCCTTGGTGGGGCAGAACAGCACGAGCGGCGGATCGAGCGACAGCGCGGCGAAGGACTGACAGGCGAACCCGATCGGCTCCCCTTCGGGATCGAGCGCGGTGATCACGGTGATGCCGGTGCAGAACTGCCCCAGCACATTACGGAATTGCCGGCCGTCGATCGCCGGTGTCTGTTCGGTCATGTCCGTCGCCGCCATTCCCTAGTCCTGCTTGAATCCGACGGTGAAGTCGTGGCCCCACAGGCTGACCGCGGTCGATTCGCGCGCGACCCAGTCGTCATCGTCGACTTCCAGTCCCTCGCAGCCGAATTCGATGTCGAATCCGCCCGGCGTCTTCATGTAGAACGACAGCATCTTGTCGTTGATGTGCCTGCCGAGAGTGGCCGACATCTTCACCTTCTTGCGCAGGGCGCGATCCAGGCAGAGGCCGACGTCGTCGGAGTTCTCCACCTCGACCATGAGGTGCACGATGCCGGTCGGGTTCGGCAGCGGCAGGAACGCCAGCGCGTGGTGGCGCGGGTTGCAGCCGTAGAAGCGCAGCCAGGCCGGATCGCCGTCGGCGGGACGGCCGACCATCTGGGGTGGCAGCCGCATGGAATCGCGCAGTCGGAAGCCGAGCACGTCCTGGTAGAACGCCTGCGCCGCGGCGTCGTCGGTGCAGGTCAGCACCACGTGACCGAGGCCCTGTTCGGCGGTGACGAACTTGTGGCCGTACGGGCTCACGAAGCGGCGGCCCAGGTACTGCGCGCCGTAGAACGCCTCGAGGGTGTTGCCCGAGGGGTCCTGGAACCGGATCATGCCCTCGACGCGGCGCTCACCCAGCTCTTCCTTGGTGCCCTCGGTGTAGTCGACCCCGGCCTTGTCCAGGGTCTCGCGCAGCTGCTGCAGGCCACGCGCGTCGGTGACCTCCCAGCCCGACACCAGCAGGCGGTCCTGCTCGCCGGGCACGATCACCAGGCGGGCGGCGAAATCGTCCATGCGCAGGTAGAGCGCGTCCGGGTTGAGCCCGGTGCCCTCCATCATGCCGAGCACCTTGAGGCCGTACTCGCGCCAGGCCGCCATGTCGGTGGCCTCGATGCGCATGTAACCGAGGGCACGAATACTCATTGCTTCTCCTCGAGGAAGTCGACCGTGAGCCGGTTGAATTCGTCGAACTTCTCCAGCTGCGCCCAGTGGCCACAGCCACCGAACACGTGCAGCTGCACGCGGGGGATCACCTTGGTGGCGACGAGCGCGCCGTCGAGCGGGTTGACCCGATCCTCGCGACCCCAGATGAGCAGCACCGGCTGACGCAGCTTGTACGCGTCACGCCAGAGCATGCCCTTCTCGAAGTCGGCGCCGGCGAAGGACTTGCCCATCGCGCGCACCGCGGCCAGCGATTCGGGAGTGCTCGCCAGGGCGAAGCGCTCGTCGATGAGTTCCTCGGTGATCAACGACTGGTCGAAGACCATGATCCGCAGGAACTTCTCCAGGTTCTCCCTGGTCGGCGAGTAGCTGAAGGCCGAGAGCAGCTTGACACCCTCGGTGGGGTCGGGCGCGAACAGATTGGTGCTCAATCCGCCGGGGCCCATCAGCACGAGCTTGCCCGCGCGCTTGGGGTTGTCCAGCGCGAAGCGCACCGAGGTGCCGCCGCCGAGCGAGTTGCCCAGCAGGTGCACGCGATCGGTGATCTCGAGGTGGTCCAGCAGCGCGAGCAGCGCGGTGGACGCGTGCACGAAGTACTGCGGGTGATCGACCGGCTTGTCGGACTTGCCGAAGCCGGGCTGATCGAGCGCGATCACGTGGAAGTTCTCGGCCAGCACCGGGATGTTGCGGGCGAAGTTCGACCACGCCGAGGCGCCGGGGCCGCCGCCGTGCAGCAGCACGATCGTGGGACCGTTGCCGACGCCCGCCTCGTGGTAGTGCAGCTTCAGCTCGGGGGTGACCTGCGCGTAGCGGGAGGTCGATGCGTAGGTGATTTCAGCGGTCTGGGTCATCGGCTACACCATGGCGTCGGTGACGGGCAGGCCGAACTCGTGCGTGCCGTACATGACGTAGGCGCGCTCGGGATCGTTGGCCGCGTGCACCCGGCCCGCGTGCGCGTCGCGCCAGAAGCGCTGCAGCGGCGTGCCGTTGGCCAGCGCGGTGGCGCCGGAGGACTCGAAGAGCTTGTCGATCGAGGCGATCACCCGGCCGGTCGCGCGGACCTGGTCGCGACGGGCGCGCACGCGCAGATCGAACGGCACCTCCTGGCCCGCCTGCAACAGCGCGTACTCCTCGGCCACATTGCCCGAGAGCTGACGCCACGCGGCGTCGATGTCGCTGGCGGCCTCGGCCACGCGCACCTTGGCGAACGGATCGTCCTTGGCGTTCTCGCCGGCGAAGGCCGCGCGCACGCGCTTGCCCTGGTGCTCGACGTGCGCTTCGTAGGCGCCGTAGCCCATGCCGACGATCGGGGTGGAGATGGTGGTGGGATGGATCGTGCCCCACGGCATCTTGTACAGCGCGTCGGGGTTCTGCTCGAGGCCGGGCGCGCGGCCCTCGCTCATCGCGCGGAAGCTGAGGAACCGGTGCGTGGGCACGAAGACGTCCTCGACCACGACGGTGTTGGAGCCGGTGCCGCGCAGGCCGACCACGTTCCAGACGTCGTCGATGCGGTAGTCCGAGCGCGGGATCAGGAACGAGCCGAAGTCGACCGGCTTGCCGTTCTTGATCACCGGACCGCCGAGGACCGCCCAGGTGGCGTGGTCCGAACCCGAGGACCAGGCCCACGAGCCGCGCACGATGTAGCCGCCGTCGACGGCCTGGCCGGCGCCCATCGGGGCGTAGGAGGACGAGATCCGCACATCGGTGTCCTCGCCCCAGACATCCTCCTGGGCCTGCTGGTCGAACAGCGCGAGGTGCCAGTTGTGGATGCCGATGATGCCTGCCACCCAGCCGGTGGAACCGCAGGCGCTGGCGATCTTGCGCACGGTGTCGTAGAAGACGACCGGGTCGGCGGCGTGGCCGCCCCACTGCTTGGGCTGGACCAGCTTGAAGAAGCCGGTCTCCTGCAGCGCCTTCATGGATTCGTCGGGAATGCGGCGCAGGTCCTCGGCCTCCTGCGCACGTTCACGCAGTGTCGGCAGCAGTGCCTCGACCCGTTCGGTCACTTCTTGCGTCATTTCGGAGCCCGCTCCTGCCTTGTCGGATCGACAACCGGTTCTTGTTCGACTCTGAGATTAGAACAGGTTCTCATTTCTGTCGAGAAGGCGGGCCTACCTCGGATATAACAGAGGCGTGGAGCGAAGTTCGCTGGACAGCTGGCGTGAAGCGCCCTCGTTTTGTAACGTGTTCTAGTGAACAAGGAGGGTTCGGGATGGCAGTCAACCCCAAGGTGAGGGAACTCGATGTCGGCACCACGCCGACAAGGTTTGCGCGTGGCTGGCACTGTGTCGGCCTCGCGAAGACGTTCCGCGACGGTAAGCCGCACGCGGTCGAGGTCTTCGGGACCAAGCTCGTGGTCTGGACCGACACCAACGACGAGATCCGCGTGCTCGACGCCTATTGCAGGCATATGGGCGGCGACCTGAGCATGGGCACGGTGAAGGGCGACGACATCGCCTGCCCGTTCCACGACTGGCGCTGGGGCGCCAGCGGCAAGTGCACGTCGATCCCCTACGGCCGCCGCGTGCCGCCCCTGGCCCGCACCAGGAAGTGGACGACGCTCGAGCGCAACGGCCAGTTGTTCATCTGGCACGACCACGAGGGCAACCAGCCGCCGCCCGAGGTCACGATCCCGCACATCGAGGGCGTGTACACCGACGCGGACGGCAACCCGACCGAGACCCACGACAGCGGCTGGACCGACTGGACGTGGAACTCGCTGTTGATCGAGGGCGCCAACTGCCGCGAGATCATCGACAACGTCGTGGACATGGCGCACTTCTTCTACATCCACTACGCCTTCCCGACGTACTTCAAGAACGTCTTCGAGGGCCACGTGGCGACCCAGTTCCTGGAGACCAAGGGTCGCCCGGACGTGGGCATGGCGGCCAAGCACGGCGGTGAGACGCTGCTGAAGTCGGAGGCGTCCTACTTCGGCCCGTCCTACATGATCAACCCGCTGATCAACATCTACAGCGGATACGAGATGAAGGTCGTGCTGATCAACTGCCACTACCCGGTCACCCAGGACTCGTTCGTGCTGCAGTGGGGCCTGACCGTCGAGAAGCCCAAGGGCATCGACGACGAGACCGCCACCAAGCTGGCGCAGACGATGACCACCTTCTTCGGTGACGGCTTCCTGCAGGACGTGGAGATCTGGAAGCACAAGTCCAAGGTCGAGAATCCGCTGCTGTGCGAGGAGGACGGCCCGGTCTACCAGCTGCGCCGCTGGTACGACCAGTTCTACGTGGACGTCGCCGATGTCACCGACAAGATGACGCAGCGCTTCGAGTTCGAGGTCGACACGACCAAGGCGAACGAGGCGTGGGAGGCCGAGGTGGCGGAGAACCTGCGCCGCCGGGCCGAGTCCGAGGAAGCGGGCGTGTAGCCATGTCTGCCACCTGGGCCAAAGCACCCGACTTCGCCGATCAGCCCGCGCGGCAGGCCGCGGTGCGGGCCCAGACCACGGTCGACAAGCAGCGTTATCTGGACGAGGGCCTGACACCGCTGCGGTGTCAGGCCTGCTCGTCGGAGGTGCTGGTGCGCAAGTCCAGCGCGCACCAGACCTCGGTGCAGTGGACCGAACCGCCCGAGACGCACTGCCCGGTCTTCGCCGCGCTCAACGCGAAGGGCCCGCGGCCGGGGCGGCCGGATTCGTGCCCCTCGCTGGAGAAGTCGATCAAGTGGGCGGTCGACGAGGGCGTCATCGAGGTGCTGGAGTAGTCAGCTGAACGGAGAGTCGGGGCGGTCCTGGCGGACGCCGTCGAGATAGATGTCGACCTTCTCGTTGTAGAAGCAGGCCAGGCCCGCGATCTTCTGACTCTCCGGCAGCGGCGTGCGGTAGATCCAGACGATGTCGCGGTATTCCTTGTCGTCGACCCGCACGTTCCAGTAGTCGGCGGTGCCCTTGTACGGGCAGCTGGTGTGCGTGTCGGACGGGGTGAGCAGATCCATCCGGACATCGGGCAGCGGCAGGTAATACCGTGCGGGCAAACCGGTTTCGAACAGGATGCGCGGCGAGGACGAGTCGGCGACGGTGACACCGTCGATCTCGACCCGCACGTTCCGCGAGCTGCCGAGGATGTCGACCCGCGCATACGGATCGCGGGGGTGGACGAAGATCGGTTCGTCCTCCTCGAACCAGTCGAAGGTGTCGAAGTCCAGGCGCACAGCGTCTTTCAGATCCGCCAGCGGCGAGTCCGGGTAGCGCAGCGCGGAGCCGTCGGCTCGCACTCCGTCGACGACCACGTCGTAACCCGTGCCCTCGCCGCGGCTGGGGGAGTGCGCGTCGGCTCCGTTGGGTTCCAGATCCGCCCGAACATCGGTCAGCGGAACGTAGTAGGTCGGATAGTAGGGAATCTCCCAGACCAGCAGCGGCCGCAGCGTATCGGCCACCAGCCTGCCGCCGAGATAGGCGCGCACCCGCTTCTGGCCCCGCTCGGTCCTGACCCGTCCGCGCTTGTCGTCGCTCATGGTCTCGACGCTACGCCGGACGGGTGACATCGACGCCGACGAAAAACGCTCCCGCTGCTCGTGGCAGCGGGAGCGGGTCGGCGCGCCGGTTCAGTCGCCGACGGTGAGGGCCTGGGCTTCCTCGACGCTGTGCGGCGCCGGATCGTGGTCGTCGATGTGGGCCAGGGCGCCGCGGCCGAGCAGCAGCACCGCGACCCCGGCGGCGGTGAACGCGGCGCCGAGCCAGAACGGCAGCGAGACGCTGTGCTCACCGAGCTTGCCCGCCACCCACGGCGCGGCGGCGCCGCCGGCGAACCGGACGAAGCTGTAGGCCGCCGAGGCGGTGGAGCGCTCGACCGGCGCCGAGATCATCACGGCCTCGGTGATCAGGGTGTTGTTCACGCCGAGGAACAGGCCCGCGACCACGACGCCGACGATCAGCACGATCTTGTGCTCGGCGAACAGGCCCATCACGGCCAGGTCGGCGGCGAACAGGGTC
The DNA here is from genome assembly GCF_029868625.1 of Nocardia neocaledoniensis. Taxonomy (GTDB): domain Bacteria; phylum Actinomycetota; class Actinomycetes; order Mycobacteriales; family Mycobacteriaceae; genus Nocardia; species Nocardia neocaledoniensis_A. The sequence continues at coordinate 11,855 of NZ_JARWOJ010000414.1, forward strand.
AGCGAGAGCGCCATCATCGGCAGGGTGCCGAAGCGCGCCTGCAACTTCGGTGCGAAGAACACCGAGGCCACCGCCAGCAGGATGCCCCAGCCGCAGAAGATGAAGCCGATCGCGTAGGTGCCCATGTCCAGCGGGAACGGGGTGTAGGCGAGCAGGGTGAAGAAGCCGAAGTTGTAGAGCAGGGCGGTGATGCTGACGGTCAGCAAGCCCCTGTGCCGCAAGGCCTTGAACGGCGCGGTGATCGAGGTCGGCTCGGCGGGTTTCGGCATCTCGGGCAGCAGCACGACGATCGCGACGAGCGCGATGGTCATCAGCACCGACACACCGAAGAACGGTCCGCGCCAGCTGATTCCGCCGAGCAGGCCGCCCAGCAGCGGACCGGTCGCGATGCCGATACCGAGCGCCGCCTCGTAGAGGATGATCGCCTTGGCCACGCCACCGCTGGCCGCGCCGACGATGGTGGCCAGCGCCGTCGCGATGAACAGGGCGTTGCCGAGGCCCCAGCCCGCGCGGAAGCCGATGATCTCGCCGATCGTGCTCGAACTACCCGCCAGCGCGGCGAACACGATGATGATCGCCAGGCCGGACAGCAGCGTCTTCTTCGCGCCGAAGCGGCTGGAGATCACGCCGGTGACCAGCATGGCGACGCCGGTGACGGCCATGTAGCTGGTGAACAGCAGCGAGACCTGCGAGGGGCTCGCGTGCAGCTGTTCACCGATCGGCTTGAGAATGGGGTCGACCAGGCCGATGCCCATGAACGCGATGACACTCGCGAAGGCGACGGCCCACACGGCCTTGGGTTGTCCGGTCGGGGTGGCCGCGGCGGCGGTGTCGTCGTCGGCGCGAGTCAACTCGGGGATGCTCACTGGCGCTCCTGATTGCTTCACTGGTGACCGCGGGCAACCGCACGCAGGGCTGTCAGCAGGTCGTTCATGTCGGTGTCGAGCCGGATCAGCCGATCGAGGTCGAAATCGGCGAGTCCGGGGGCCACGGCGGCCGCGAAGGAGCGCCTGGCCTGGGTGAGGCGGGTTCGGCCCGCCGGGGTCAGTTCGACGAGAACCGCCCTGGCGTCCTGCGGGTCCTTCGTGCGGGAGGCGAGTCCGTCGGCGACGAGTCGGCCGATCAGCGCCGTTGCCGCCGGTTGGGAACATCGATCGAGCCGGGCGAACTCGCTGACCCGCACGCCGCCGTGCTCGTCGAGTACGGCGAGGGCGCGCAGCACCGCGCGGGGCAGGTCGTCATCACTGATCGCCCCGGCGAGCCGGGTGAGCCGACCGGCAGTCACCAGGAGATCGACCACGATGTCGTCCGGGGAGGGCTGCTCTGTCTGCTGCACGCTCCATATTATTGCATAAGCTAACTATCTAAATCCAGCCGGTTGTGGTCTGTGGCCGGTGAAACGGCGCACACGCGAAAACCCCAGTCGCTGGTCTCGCGACTGGGGTCTTCCGGAGTGGCTCGGTGGTTCGCGCGGGCCGGATGGTTGTGGCCGACGATCGCCTAGGCGGCGACCGGTCGACGTCCGGTGCCGAAGAGCTCGGCCGTGGCATGGGCGCGCTTGAAGTACAGGTGCGCGTCGTGTTCCCAGGTGATGGCGATGCCGCCGTGCAGCTGGATGGTCTCCGCGGCGACATGCGAGAACGTCTCCGTGCAATGCTTGCGAGCCACGTAGACGTCCTCGGCCACGGTCGCGCTGTCCTCGGCGAGGGCCTGTGCCGCCGCCAGCGCCGTCGACTCCGCCGACTCCACCAGCACGTACATGTCGGCCATCCGGTGCTTGAGCGCCTGGAAGCTGCCGATCGGCCTGCCGAACTGCACGCGCGAGGCCGTGTAGTCGACCGTCATGTCCAGGCAGTGCCTGGCCGCGCCGACCTGCTCGGCGGCCACAGCCGCCCAGGCGATCTCGCGCAGCCGGGTGCGCAGCGCGGCCGGGTCGCCCGTGCCGATCCGGGTGGCGGGGGCGCCGGCGAAGGTGATCGAGGCCAGCTTGCGGGTGGGATCCAGCGCGGGAGTGGGCGTCACTGTGACGCCCGCCGCCTCGGGTGTCGTCTCGAACAGACCGTCGTCGGTGAGCACGAGCAGCAGGTCCGCCTGCGCCCCGTGCAGCACGTAATGCGCTGTGCCGTCGAGCTTTCCGTCAGCGGAACGGACGCCGGAAACGTCCCACCCGCCGGCATCGGCCCAGCACAGTGCCGCTGTTCGCGATCCCTCGGCCAGGTCGGGCAACAGACGTCCGCAGGCTTGCTCGTCACCCGAGAGCAGCAGCGCCTGCACGCCGAGTACCGCCGAGCCGAGCATCGGCACACCGGCCAGCGTGCGGCCCAATTCGCCGACCACCATCAGTGATTCGACCAGACCGGCGCCGACACCGCCCCATTCCTCCGGCACCGCCAACGCGGCCACGCCCACCTGCTCGCACAGCATGGTCCACAGCTTCGGGTCGTACCCGAGCTCGGTGTCCATGGCGGTGCGGAGTGCGGCGGGCGTGGGGGGGGGGGTCGCGGGCGGGGGGGGTGGTTTTTCGGGGGGCCGCGCCCGGGGGGGCGGGCGCGCCCCCCCGGCTGGTCCCGGCGGCGTGGACCGTCGCGCTCGACCACGCGGTCAGTGCGGGAGTCTCGGTGCTGGTGGGGGA
>NZ_JARWOJ010000415.1 GCF_029868625.1 Nocardia neocaledoniensis
CATCTTATTTGGGGGGGCCCCTGGGCTTTTCTAACCACGCCCACCCCCCGCGCTGTGTTCGGGGGGGCTGGCGCCCCCTTGCCCCCGGGGCCGGGCCCCCCGCGCGCCGAGCACGGTGGGGACGCGGGTCCACCGAGATCCGGTGGCACGCTGCGCTTCTCCGTGGCCTCCGACGCCGGCTGCGTCGATCCCCAGCAGGTCGGCAGCAGCGACACCCTGTACTCGCTCCGCGAGACGGTCGATTCGCTGACCGACCAGGACCCGGAGACCGGGGCGAGCGTGCCGTGGCTGGCCGAGAGCTGGGAGGTCGCACCCGATGCCCGATCGTTCACCTTCCGGCTGCGTCGTGACGCCACCTTCAGCGACGGCAGTCCGGTGAACGCCCAGGTGGTGAAGGCGAACTTCGACGCGATCCCGAAGCTGGGCGCGCTGGCGATCCTGTCCAAGGGCTATCTCAACGGCTACCTCGGCACCGAGGTCGTCGACGAGCACACCGCCAGGATCACCTTCGAGCAGCCCAACGCGCAGTTCCTGCAGGCGACCTCGACCGCGGCGCTCGGCCTGGTCTCGGCGGCCAGCGCCGAGAAGACGCCCCAGCAGCGGTGCAGTGACGGCGTGATCGGCTCCGGACCCTTCGTCCTGTCGAAATACGTGCCCAACCAGTCGATCACGATCGCCAAGCGAACCGGATACGGGTGGGGTTCGCCACTGTGGACCAAGCCCGGCGAGGCTTACCTCGACTCGATCGAGTTCACGGTCATCCCGGAATCCGGGGTCCGCGCGGGCAGTGTGCAGTCGGGGCAGATCGATGTCGCCGCCGGACTGGGACGCGCGGACGAGGCCGGGCTGAAGGCCTCGGGCATCGCGCTGCTGACGCGTTCGCACCCGGGCGCGGTGTTCAACCTCGGGCTCAACAACTCCCGCCCGATCTTGCGGGACGTTCGGGTGCGGCGTGCCATCCAGGCCGCCCTGGACCGGCGCCAGATCGTGGAGGCCGTCTTCGCCAGCGGCACCGTGCCCGCGACGGGCATCCTCTCCCACACCACGCCCGGCTACACCGACCTGTCCGCCGACCTCGGCTACGACGCCACCCGGGCGACGTCGCTGCTGGACGAAGCGGGCTGGCGGCCCGGCGGCGACGGCATCCGGCAGCAGGACGGCGCGCGGCTGAGCCTGAACGTAGCGTGGTTCAACAACTCCCAGAACACCCGCGCCGCGCTCGAACTGGTCCAGCAGCAGCTCGCGGCGGTCGGAGTGGAGCTGGTGCTCGAGGAGCTCCAGGTCACCCAGTTCCCGCAGCTGATCGGATCCGGCGACTTCGACGGATTGTGGGGCGGCGACCTGAGCCGGGCCGATCCCGACTGCCTGCGCACGCTGTACTCCACCCAGCAGGTCAACGCCTACCGGCTGCCGCCGAGCGAACTCGACGGCCTGCTCACCGCGCAGGCGGCAGAGGCCGACCCGGCGAAGCGGCAGCCTCTCGTGGAGCGGGCCCAGCAGCTGGTCGTGCGGAACGCGCACGTGATTCCGGTGGTGGAGCTCGAGACGGTACTCGCGGTCGGGCCGAGCGTGCACGGCCTGACCTTCGAATCGTCGAGCCGCACCCGATTGCACGACACGTGGCGGAGCTGAACCGGCATGGGACGGTATGTGATACGCCGCCTGGTCCAGGCGGTCGGGGTGCTGTGGGCGGCGTACACGGTGTCGTTCTTCGTACTGGAGTTCCTGCCGGGCGACCCGGTGTCGGCGATGGCGGGCGGTGGATCGACCTCCGCACCGGTCGATCCGCGGGAGCTCGCCGCGCTGCGGGCCGAGTACGGCTTCGACAAGCCGATCGTGCTGCAGTACCTGGACTACCTCGGGCGGGCACTCGTCGGTGACTTCGGTGACTCCGTCGCCACCGGCCGGTCGGTGACCGCCACCATGGCCGCGGCGCTGCCGCCCACCCTGCAGCTCACCGGAGCCGCGCTGATCCTGGCGGTGCTGTTCGGCGGCGGCCTCGCGGTGGCGGCGACCTACACTTCCCGCCGCTGGCTTCGGCAGATCCTGCTGTCACTGCCGCCGCTGGCGATCTCGATCCCGTCGTTCTGGGCGGGTCTGATGTTGGTCCAGCTCCTGTCGTTCCGGATTCCGCTGTTCCCCGCGTTCGGCAACGGCGGGCCCTCCGCCTTGGTGCTGCCCGCCGTCACCCTGGCTGTTCCGACCGGCGCGCTCATCGCGCAGGTGCTGGCGAAGAGCCTGCTGAGCACCTTGGACGCGCCCTTCGTGCAGACCGCGCGGGCCAAGGGCGCCAGCCGGATCCGGGTCCATCTGCGGCACGCGCTGCGCAGCGCGTCGTTGCCTGCGCTCACCCTTGTCGGCCTGTTGGTCGGGCAACTGGTCGCGGGCGCGGTGGTGATCGAGACGGTGTTCTCGCGTAACGGTCTCGGTCGTGTCATGGCGAATGCCGTGAGCGTGCAGGACATTCCGCTCGTGCAGGGCGTGGTGGTCTTCGGCGCGTTCGTCTTCGTCGTGGTGAACCTGATCGTCGATCTGATCTATCCGTTGCTCGACCCGCGGATCGTGGTCGCGCGCCCGAGGAGTTACGCGTGACCGACACCGTGCCGACCGAACTCGCCGTCGCCCGCCCCGTCGTCGTCGACGACGACCTCGACACCGAGGCGCCCCGGAGTGGACCGGCGCGCTTCCTGCTGTATCGGCCCGGACTGGTGCTCTCGGTGGTGACCCTCGTGCTCGTCGTGCTCGCCGCCGCGTGGCCGACGCTGTTCACCGACCGTGACCCGCTGCTCGGCGTGCCATCGGAGATCTTCGCCCCGCCGAGTGGCCGGCACTGGTTCGGCACCGACGAGCTCGGACGCGACCTGTTCACCCGTGTCGTGCACGGCACCGCGCTGTCGTTGCAGGCGACGGTGATCGCGGTGGCCGTCGCGTTCGTCGTCGGCGGTGCGATGGGCCTGGTCGCCGGCTTCGTCGGGCGGTGGGTCGACGACGCGCTCATGCGACTGGCCGATGTCCTGCTGTCGATTCCGTCCCTGTTCCTGTCGCTGGCGCTGGTGACGGCGCTGGGCTACGGCACCGTGAAGGTGGCTGTCGCGGTGGGTGTCGCCGGGGTGGCCGGGTTCGCCCGGGTGATGCGCGCCGAGGTCCTGCGGGTGCGGCAGGCGGTCTACGTCGAGGCGGCGTGGGCCTCCGGGGCCAGGTGGTTCACCGTGCTCGGCCGCCATGTGCTGCCGAACTCGATCGGTCCTGTGGTCGTGCTGGCGACGCTGGAACTCGGCACCGCGGTGCTGGCGGTGTCGTCGCTGAGTTTCCTCGGCTACGGCGTGGTCCCGCCGGCGCCGGAATGGGGCACGCTCATCTCGAGCGGCCGGAACTATCTCGCCAACGCGTGGTGGATCTCGACACTGTCGGGCCTGATGGTGGCGTTCGTCGTGCTCGCGACCAACCGGATCGCGCGGGCACTGGACGGGGAATGGGAGCGTCGTCGATGACCGGGAATCTGCTGGAAGTGCGCGGGCTGACGGTGTCCTACCGGACCCGCACCGGCCGGGTACAGGCGGTGCGCGCGGTGGACTTCGACATCGCGCCGGGCGAGATCGTCGCGCTGGTCGGCGAATCCGGATCGGGCAAGAGCTCGACGGCGCACGCTGTCACCGGGCTACTGCCCGCCGCGGGCCGGATCGACGCGGGCAGTATCCGATTCGGCGACACCGATCTCGCCACGGTGGGGGACAAGCACCTGCGCGCGATCCGTGGTGCGCAGATCGGCGTGATCCCACAGGACCCGGCGGTGTCGCTGAACCCGGTGCAACGCATCGGCAAACAAGTCGCCGAGGTCTTGGTGATCCACGGTCTGGCGTCGCGGCGGTCCGCTGCCGACGCGGCGGTGGAATTGCTGGAGCGGGCAGGCATGCCCGATCCGCGGACCCGGGCGGCCCAGTATCCGCACGAACTGTCCGGCGGCATCCGGCAGCGCGCGCTCATCGCCATCGCCATCGCCGCGAACCCCGCGCTGATCATCGCCGACGAGCCGACCAGCGCGCTGGATGTGACGGTGCAGCGGGTCATCCTCGACCACATCACGAGTCTGACCGAAACCCTCGGTACCGCAGTCCTTCTGGTCACCCACGACCTCGCCGTCGCCGCCGACCGGGCCCAGCGGATCGCGGTGATGTCGCGGGGCCGAATCGTGGAGAGCGGGCCGACGCGCGAGATCCTCGAAGCCCCGCGCGATCCGTACACCCGGCAGTTGCTGCGCAGTGTGCCAGGACGCGCGGGTACCCGCCCGCCCGCGCGGGATACGGAAGCCGAGCCGCTGCTCACCGTCGAGAATCTCGTGAAGGAGTTCCCGCTGCCACGCGCGAACGGTGCCGCGCAGAGTGTCCGCGCGGTCGACGGCGTGAGCTTCACCCTGGGGCGTGGGGAGACGCTGGCGCTGGTGGGGGAGTCGGGTTCGGGCAAAACCACCACGGCCAGAATGGTGCTGCGCTTGAGCGCGCCGACGGCCGGCCGCATCGTTTTCGACGGCGAGGAGGTGACCACCAGCAGGGGCGCGCGGTTGCGGGCCTTCCGGCGCCGGGCGCAGGTGATCTACCAGAATCCCTACGAGTCACTGGATCCGCGCTTCACGATCCGCGACGTGATCACCGAACCCCTGCGGGTCTTCGGAATCGGCGACCGTGCCGACCGGGCGGCGCGTGCGCGTGCGTTGCTCGACCGGGTCGCGCTACCCGCGGCGATGCTGGACCGCAGGCCTGCGGAACTTTCCGGCGGGCAACGCCAGCGCGTCGCGATCGCCAGGGCGCTGGCCTTGTCGCCGGAACTGGTGGTGTGTGACGAGCCTGTGTCGGCGTTGGACGTCTCGGTGCAGGCCCAGATCCTCGAGCTGTTCGCGCAGCTGCAGGCCGACACCGGTGTGGCGTATCTGTTCATCTCGCACGACCTCGCCGTAGTGCGCCAGATCGCCCATCGGGTGGCGGTGCTGCGGCGGGGAAAGATCGTCGAGATCGACAACACCGAGCGGGTTTTCGACGAGCCGGCCCACGAGTACACCAGTCGGCTGCTGGCCGCGATACCCGGCGCCGAACTCGCGGAGGGCGCGTGAGGGCTCAGGTTCCCGACAAGCGGCTCACCACGGGCGCGAGCTCGCGGGCCGCGTCATCGTCGAGAACGATGTAGGAGATGCCGTAGTCGTCGCGGAGCCGACGGAGCTGATCGATCACCCGCGCGGGTGATCCGGTGAGCGAATTCGGCGCGTCGGCAGGAATCGGCGGACCGATGGAGCTCGTCGGCGTGCTGAAGCGCAGGCCACGCTCGATCTCGGAAGTCCTTGTGCCCGCGGCCTTCTCGAGCCATTCGACCTGGCGGGCAAGCTGGTCCGCCGAGAAGGTGCTGAAGGCCACGGTGTCGGCCTCGGCGGCGGCGAGTTCGGTCGCCCGCCGGCCACCCGCCGCGACCAGCAAAGGCACTTTGCGCGGTGGTGTGGGCAATAGCGCGGTTCCGGTGTTGGTGTAGTGCGGCCCAGCCGCTTCCACGCGCTCCCCACGGAAGAGCGCGTTGACGATCCGGACCGAGGCGGCCAGACGCTCGAACCTGACCCGGTCGGATTCCACCGGAACGCCGAGTTCGCCGTAGCCGAGGGCGGTCTGACCGGCGCCCAGCCCGAGCCGGAACCGGCCGCCGGACACCAGGTCCAGGGTGGCGGCCTCTCGCGCCAGGACGAACGGATTGCGGAAATCGTTGGCCAGCACGAACGTTCCGACCTCGAGCGTCGTCGTGGCCGCGGCGGCGTAGGCCAGGGCGGTCAGCGGCGCGGGCACCGGAGCGGGTAGCTCGGGTAGGAGCAGCGATGAGAGCCCGGTGTCCTCGGCCCAGCGGGCCGTCGATGTCCACGTCGTCGGGCGCGCGTCGGCGACGGTGACGAGGCCGAAGCGGAAAGGTCGGTGACTCAAGAGTTCTCCGTGCCGTAGGCGCGCAGGAAGGTATCGACGGCCGCGGTGGCGACCGCGTGCATCTCGGCGGCCGCGACCTTGCGGGTGCCCAGCCGGGTGCGGCCCTCCATGGGGCCGGTGATCAGCACGAGGAACTGCTCGGCCGCGGTCGCGGGATCGCTCGCGCGCAGGCGGCCGGACAGGGCCAGGCGTGCCAGCCGATCAGCGAGCGCGTCGCCCAGTTGGTCGGACGTGCGGCTCACCACGAGATCGATCAGATCGGGGAACTGGGCCACCTGACCGTAGGTGAGCCAGCGCAGTGATCGGGACTGTTCCGAACAACACGACCGGATCAGCCGGTAGGCCACGTCCTCCAAGGCGGCGCGCAGGTCGTCGCCGGGGTTGCGCAACCGCTCGACGACCGCCAGGTTCTCGGCCAGGACGGCGTCGCTCACGGCGGCCAGCGCGTGCCGGAAGAGGGTTTCCTTGTCGTTGAGGTGGTTGTAGATCGTCGGCTTGGCGACCCCGGCGACCTCGGCGATCTCCTGCACCCCCGCCTGCGCGTATCCCCGGCGGGCGAACACCACGAACGCCGCGTCCAGGATCGCCTGCCGCTTGTCGATCCGCCCGCGCGAAGTGGTCTGGCCGGCCGGTGTCGTCGCTGAAGTCACCACCGGAGTCTAACTCACGCGCGGTGGAAAGTTGCCTCACTGGTTCAGTTCCATGTACTCCGGTTGATATGTCCAGTCGGGGATATTACAGTGAACTCGCCAGTTCAAATCACGCTCTCCACTTCGGGAGAAGTCCATGACGAAAGCCCCAAGAGACACGCTTGATCCACCCCTGCGCCAGGGTGCTCGCCCGAACGGAAGCGGCACGGCGGGCGGACCCGGCTCCGCCGTCGGTGTGCGGGCCGAGTGGCTGGAGATCCTGCAGGCGCCGGCGCGCGAACGTGTGACGGTGACCGAGGTCTGCCGTCGATACCAGGTCTCGCGCAAGAGCTACTACAGCTACCTCGCACGCTATCGGCAGGACGGCGTGGCGGGGTTGGCGCCGAGATCGAGCCGGCCCAAGACCCTTCCCGCTCGGACGCCGGCCGACATCGAGGACTTCGTCGTGCGGCTGCGGCTGATCCATCCGGGATGGGGCGCGCGCAGGATCCGTACCGAACTCGTGCGATCCGGTTCCGCTCAGGTGCCCGCGCTGTCGACCGTGCACGCGATCCTGCGCCGTAACGGCCTGGTCGGTGTGCTACCGGGAGCCGCGACGCACATGCCGCGGGTCACGGGCCGACCGACGACCGAAGGCCAGACCATCATCCGTTCAGGGGGAAACGCCCGATGAGTACTACGACCCCGGCAGTCGACGACGCCAACGCCCTGTATCCCCGACGCTGGGCCGCGATGGCGGTACTGGTCCTCGGATTCACGCTGGATCTGCTGAACGTCACGATCGTCAATGTCGGCCTGCCCGCGATCCAAGCCGACCTCGGCGGGACTCCGGCGCAGGTCGGGTGGATCGCGACGGCCTACCTGCTGGCGTTCGCGGCCACCCTCATCACGGCCGCCCGATTGGGCGACCTGTGGGGACGCAAACGTGTCTTCCTCGTCGGGCTCGGTGTGTTCGCGCTCGCCGGCGCCTGGTCCGCCCTCGCGAACTCCCCGAGCGAACTCATCGCCAGCCGTGCCGCACAGGGCGCGGCCGCGGCGATTCTGGCGCCCCAGGTTCTCTCGAGCCTGTTCGTGCTCTTCCGCGGGCCCGAACGCGCCACGGTCCTCGGCATTTTCGGTGTGGTCGCCGGACTCGCCCAGGCCGGGGGATTGCTGTTGGGTGGCGTGCTCGTGACGGCGGATGTCGCCGGGTTGGGCTGGCGGGCGATCTTCTGGATCAGCGTCCCCGCGGCACTCGTACTGCTCGGGCTCGGCGCGTGGCTCATTCCGGAGAGTCGCGGTGAGGGTGTGCTGCGCCCGCGCTGGCTCGCCGCGACAGCCCTGACCGTCGGCCTGGTGGCGATCGTGTTCCCGCTGCTGGAAGGCCGCACATACGACTGGGCGCCGTGGATCTGGCTCCTGCTGGCCGCGGGTATCGCCGTCGTAGCGCTCGTCGCCATCGGCGAGAATCGCGATACCGCGAGCCGCGCCGGCGCGCTGCTGCCGCTCGACCTGCTCCTGGCACGCACCAGCAGTGTCGCGCTGGCGGTGCAGTTGGTGGCGTTCGCCGCCTTCAGCGGTTTCCTGCTCGTCTTCGTGCTCTGGCTCCAAGAAGGCCAGGGCTACAGTGCGCTGCGCGCCGGCGTGGTGACCGTCGCGTTCTCCGCGGGTGGTTTGGCGATCGCGCCGCTGGTGGGGCGTCTCACCGTGCAGTTCGGTCGCTATGCGGTGCTCGCCGGTGCGCTGTTCGGCGCTGTCGGCACCCTGGCGGTGCTGGGAGCCGCCACCACCGCGACGACCGATGTCAACCCGTGGCTGCTCGCGCCCGGCCTGTTCGTCGTCGGTGTCGGCATCAACCTCGTCCAGCCTCCGCTGACGACACTGTTCCTCTCCACGGTGCCCGAGCGATACGCCGGATCGGCCTCGGGAATCTGGACCACCGGCCAGCAGTTCGGCGGCGCGATCGGCGTCGCCTCCCTGAGCGCCGTCTTCTTCGGTGCCGCCGCCACCGGCGACTATCAGAGCGCACTGACCGCCTGCGCCTTCACGATCATCGTGGCCCTGGTCGTCAGCGCGGCGCTCTGCCTCGCACTGGCTGCCCCATCGGCCCCCGAGGCCGACGTTACCGACGAATCCCGAAGCGACACAGTGGTTCCGGAGATCGTGCCGGCGCTCGCCGAGGAACCCGTCCGCGGCAATCGTTAGCCACGATCCGCTCGGTCGGGGGGGGGGGGGGGGGGGGCCCCCCCCCCCGCC
>NZ_JARWOJ010000416.1 GCF_029868625.1 Nocardia neocaledoniensis
CCCCCGGGGGGGGGGGGGGGGGGGGCGGCCCCCCCCCCCGCCCCGCCCGCCCCCCCCCCCGCCCCCCCCGGCGGCCCCCCCCCCACCCCCCCCCCCCCCCCCCTTACCGGGGGGGGGGCCCTTCGGCGTTCGCGCGGCCACCCTATTGACGTGTCATTGGGTTTGGAGTGTACTTCTATGTGCGATGTACTGAAATGTCGATTTTCGAATTCATTCGAGTGGCAATTGAATCGGTTACCAGTCGGTAAGTGCGCGAAAAGTAGGCAATAACAAACCGTAGGAATGTAATCGTTGGGGGCTTATTGCGATTACTCGCGGGTAGCTGCTTCTCGGAGTCTGCGGGTCGCCGACATGCCGTTCAGGGGACTGGACGCATGACCGCAAGCCGATCTACCTGCAAAAACTGCCGTGCAAGGGCCAAAGGTCCTGTGTCTCGTATCAATCAGGCAGCAATTCGGCTTTATGCCGGTTAATCTATGCGAGCTGTTTGGAAGACGACCGCGGCCACATGGTGCGCTCGCGTGCTGGACGTGGTCACGGTGCGTTGACGGGATAGCAATTACATGACCAGAGGTCTGGGCTTAAGTATCGGTACGGTCAATGCGATGACGGCGGTCGTCGCCGATGATCCGGCCAAGCCGACGGTGCGCACACGTCGCACCGCACTCACCTTCGACGACGCGGGCCGCCCCCGCATCGGGGCGATCAACGAATTCGCCTCGGCCATCACCGATTTCGCGGATCTGAGCCGCGAGCCGGAGCCGATGGTGATCGGCGGCCGGTTCTACTCGGCGACCAACCTGATCGCCGCTGTCGCCACCGGGCTCATCGAACTGGCCGAGCCGGCGCCCGGTGTCGTATTGACTTATCCGGCAGTGTATTCCGACAAGCAGGTCGCCCTGCTTGGGCAGGCGCTGCACCTGGCCGGCGCCGGGCAGGTGCTGCTCGCGCCGGAGCCGGTCGCCGCCGCCGAGTGGCTCGACGCCGACCAGGGCCCGCTCGCGCCGGGCTTCGTCCTCGTCTACGACCTCGGCGCGAACAGTCTCGACCTCACCGTGCTGCGGGTCGGCCCGGACTGGCCGCATCATCCGATGATCGGAACGCCGGTGCGCTGCACCGACTTCGGTGGCAAGCCGCTGGGCGAGATGGTGGCTCGCTACGCGGGCTCCCCGCGTTCGGGCCGCGCCACGCAGACGCTCACCTCGATGGTGAACATCGACGCGCTGCGCGCCGAGCACATCCGCGACACCTTCCCGCTGGTCAGCAAGACCGTGGCGGCGGCAGGGCTGCGGCTGGCCGATCTGTCGCGAATCCTGGTCGTCGGCGGGGCTTCTCGCCCGCCCGAGGTCGCGCAGACCCTCGCCGAACTCGGCGTCCCGCTCGTCACCGTCGCCGATCCCGGTCAGGTGGTCGCCGCGGGTGCGGCGGCACTCGCGGCCCGTACCTTCGCGCCCGTGCAGCAGCATGGTCCGTCCGCGCCGCACGTGGCCGTATTCTCCAGCGCGGCAGTTGTTTCCGCGCTCGCGATGTCGGCGATGACCGTGTTCGGCAGTCCCTTCGACCCGGGCCTGACCCCGGCGCTCGAACGCTTCCCCGTGCTCGGCGCGCCCGCCGACGCGCTGCTCTACGACATGAGCGCCGACTTCGTCGCCGCGCAGACCTCGGGCCTGGTCGGCAATGTCGACCCGCACACCGCCCGCGTGCGGGTCGCGAGCGCGGCCGCCGCCGCGCAGACGGCGTACGAGATGATCGTGGCGCCGAACAAGCCGGCGGGCAAGAAGGTCGGCGGCGGCGAACGGGGTGGCGGCGGCCACCAGGACATCCGCAACGACTGCAAGTCACCGGTCCTGGCCCGCACCACCTACGGCGACCCGGCCAGCTTCATCAACCCGCTGCCGTTCGCCAAGTCGGCACAGCCCCAGAACGTGCCGACCAACCCGGGATCCCCCGACCTGGACCCCATCACGGGCCCCGGCCCCACCGACCCCTCGGTGCCCGGAACTTCGCCGGGGACTTCGGTTCCCGGCACATCGACGACACCGGGTTCCTCGCTGCCGGGAACCTCGACGTCACCCGGGGCCGCGCTGCCCGGCGTCGACCCGTCGCCGAGCACGCCGACCGGCGACACCACGACCGGTGGAACCGGCACGGGCACAACCACTCCGGGCACATCGACCGGCGGCAGCGGTGTGCCGGGCATCGGATCGGGTGGTACCGGCACCGCCTCCGGCGGCAGCACTGGCGGGACGTCTTCACCCGGCGGTACCACCGGCGGGACGACTTCCCCCGGCGGCACCGGTGACAGCGGGGCGTCGACGGGCGGTACCGACGGCGGTGCGTCCTCGGGCGGTACGTCCGGCGGTGGGACCTCGAGTGGTGGCGCTTCCGGCGGCGGCGCTTCCGGCGGTGCGTCCGGCGGTGGTGCTTCGAGTGGGGGCGCGTCCAGCGGTGGGGCTTCCGGTGGCGGCGACTCGGGCGGTGCTTCGAGTGGCGGTACGTCGGGCGGCGCCTCTAGCGGCGGCACCTCGGGCGGCGCCTCCGGTGGCGGCACGTCCAGCGGCGGTACGTCCGGCGGTGCGACGAGCGGCGGTACGTCGGGCGGTGCGTCCAGCGGTGGGACCACCGGCGGAGCGGCCTCAGGAGGCGGCGATTCCGGCGGCTCCTCGGGCGGTGCTTCCGGTGGTGGCGGCGGCGGCGGTGGCGGTGGTGGCGGCGGTTACCGCCGCTGAGACGGCCGCCGTGCCCAGGACCCGAGGTGAGCGATCCGCGCGGCGGGCACGTGACCGCGCTCCGGCTCGGTCGGCGTGGTGAGCGATCTGCGTGGCGGGCACGTCATCGCGCCCCGGCTCGATCGGCGGCGTAGTGGGCGCGCGGCGCACCGTTCTCGCCGCCACAGCTAGGGCTGCCGAAGGGGACGCGTCGGAACCACTGAACCTCGAATAGTGATCGGGCGCCTGGGTATACGGCCGGTTCGGGTCGCCGCGTCGCCGTTGGCGAGGTGGTTTCAACGGCCTCGGTCTCGCGCGGCGGCAACGGCCTGGACCGACAGAGCTGCCGGCACGTCTGCTCCGCACCCGGTGGCATCCGTGAAGTCACGACGGGGGACGAAGTTGTGTGGTTCGTGCGAAAGCTCGTTGATCGCTGGGCTTTCCGCGGGGGTGGGACCAGCGCTGATGGGCTGTCTTCGGTCGCGAAATCGAGCGTGGGTGTCGGTGGGGGCGGGCACAATGGGGTGATGGGTGTACGTGGGGGAGCGCCGGAACTCATCGCGCTCGATGTCGATGGGACGCTGCTCGTCGACGGATTCGAAGTCAGCGCACGGGTATCGACGGCGGTCGCGGCCGCGGTGTCGGCGGGTGCGCACGTGGTCGTCACCACCGGGCGCACGGTGGTGACGACGCTGCCGGTACTGAAAGGACTTGGGCTCACCGAGGGGCACGCGCTGTGCTCCAACGGCGCCGTGCACGTCGATGTCGCGCGGGGCGAGCCGGTCGCCGTGCAGTCGTTCGACCCCGCGCCCGCCGTGCTGGCGCTGCGGACCCTGTTCCCCGACATGGTCTTCGCGGCCGAACGGGTGGGGGAGGGTACCTGGGCGACGGGACACGGGCCGGGTGAGTTCCCGATCGGTGACTTCCGGCTGGTCGATCACCAACTGCTGAGTAGCGCGCCCACGCCGAGGCTCAACGGCTGGTGGCCCAGCGGCACGGTCGAGGAGATGGTGCGCCTGCTCGCCGCGCTCGAGGTCCCCGACGCGTCGTGGGTGCACGGTGAATTCGGGCCGTGGGTCACCGTCTCGCGGCGAGGGGTGTCGAAAGGCTGGGCGCTCGAACGGCTCCGGCAGGCCCTCGACGTCGATCCGGCGGCGACGCTCGCGATCGGTGACGGTTTCAACGATCGCGAGATGTTCAGCTGGGCCGCGCATTCCGTCGCCATGGCGAACGCGCCCGACCCGGTGCGCGCCCTCGCCGACGAGGTGACCGGCGACGTGCTCGAGGACGGCGTCGCCACCGTCCTCGAGCGCTGGTTCCCCGCCTGACCTCCGAATCCGTCTCGGCGGGCGATCAGTGCCGCGCCGCCGCCGGCTCGGTCATCGCGACGAAGTGCGGATTGCTCATGATGCCGAGCACATTGCCGAACGGATCGAGCACAGCGGCGGTGGCGAACCCCTCGCCATCGCCGCGCGCGGTGATCGGCTCGTATTCCGTGGCGCCCAGCTCCAGCAGCCGGGCGAACGTTGCGCCGAGGTCGTCGACCTGCCAGAAAACCACCCCGCCGCCGCCCGGCGCGTTGCGCGCGCCCGCCGGGGCGTAGGCACGGTTGATGATGCCGAGCTCGGCCTGCAGCGGGCCGACACGGAATTCGTAGTAGCCGCCGGGCACCTCGTAATACGGTGCGAGGCCGAGGAATTCGGTGTACCAGTCCTTGGCGGCGGTGAGGTCGTCGGCGTAGTAGGTGGTGGTGGCCATTCCGCGCAGCATGTCAGCTCCTTGGGTCGTCGTCGGTGTCGAGAACGACTCTGTCAGGCAAAGTGCTCACCGAATGAGCACTTTGTTCGGCAGAATCACCGAGTATGCGAGCGGACAGATTGGTGGCCACCCTGCTGTTGATGCAGGCGCGGGGCGGGGGGGCGGGCCCGGCGGGCGCCGCCCCGCGGGGAGTGTGGGGGGGGGCCGCCCGGCGCGGCCGGGAGGCCGTGTCGGCGGGCCAGACCGCGGGATCCAGCCGCGGCACGGTGGTCGCGCGCAACGAAGG
>NZ_JARWOJ010000417.1 GCF_029868625.1 Nocardia neocaledoniensis
GCGACCCCCAGTTCGGCCCCGCGGGGTCGCCGGCCCGCGACACGCCGGGCCTCGCCGGGCCGGCCCCGCAGGCCCCCCCGCCGCGCGCGCACCCCCCGGCCGGGGCTGGGCGACGTCGGGTCAGCGCAGGTCGAACCGATCGTTGTCGAGGACCTTCACCCACGCGGCGACGAAGTCGTTCACGAACTTCTCCCCCGCGTCGCGCTGGCCGTAGACCTCGGCGACGGCGCGCAGCACCGAATGCGAGCCGAACACGAGGTCGTTGGCCGTGGCGGTCCAGCGCTTCGCGCCGGTGCTCCGGTCGGTGCCCTCGTAGACGTTCTCCGCCGACTCCGACGCCTTCCACTCGGTGTTCTGATCGAGCAGATTGACGAAGAAATCGTTGGTCAGCACGCCGGGCCGGTCGGTGAACACACCGTGCGAGGTCCCGCCGTAGTTGGCGCCGAGCGCGCGCAATCCGCCGACCAGCGCCGTCAGCTGCGGCGCCGTCACGTCGAGCATGTACGCGCGGTCGAGCAGCAGCCGCTCCAGCGGTGCCTTCTCCCCGGGGCGCACGTAGTTGCGGAAGCCGTCGGCGCGCGGTTCGAGCACGGCGAACGACTCCACGTCGGTGTTCTCCTGGGTGGCGTCGGTGCGACCGGGCGCGAACGGCACGGTGACCTTGTAACCCGCGTCGGCCGCCGCCTTCTCGACCGCCGCCGAACCGGCGAGCACGATCAGGTCGGCCAGCGAGATCTTCTTGCCGCCCGCGGCCGAGGCGTTGAAGTCCTGCTGGATCCGCTCGAGCACGGGCAGCACCTTCGCCAGCTCGGCGGGCTCGTTGACCTCCCACCCGCGCTGGGGTTCGAGCCGGATCCTGGCGCCGTTGGCGCCGCCGCGCTTGTCGGTGCTGCGGAAGCTGGCCGCGGCCGCCCACGCCGTCTTGACCAGCTGCGTGACGGTCAGCTCGGAATCGAGCACGGTGGTCTTGAGCGCGGCGATGTCCTGCTCGTCGACCAGCGGGTGATCCACGGCCGGAACCGGGTCCTGCCACAGCTGCGGCTCGGGCACCCACGGGCCGAGGTAGCGGCTCACCGGGCCCATGTCGCGGTGCAGCAGCTTGTACCAGGCCTTGGCGAAGGCCTCGGCCAGCTCTTCGGGGTGGTCGAGCCAGCGCCGGGTGATCTCGCGGTAGATCGGGTCCTCGCGCAGCGAGAGGTCCGTGGTCAGCATCGTCGGGGTGCGGCCGGGCCCGCCGAACGGATCGGGGATGAGGCCTTCGCCCGCACCGTCTTTCGGCTTCCACTGCCAGGCGCCGGCGGGGCTCTTGGTGAGCTCCCACTCGAAGCCGTACAGATTCTGCAGGAAGCCGTTGCTCCACCGGGTCGGCGTGGCCGTCCAGACCACTTCCAGGCCGCTGGTGATGGCGTCCTTGCCCTTGCCCTCGCCGAAGGTGCTCTTCCAGCCGAGACCCTGCTGCTCGAGCGGGGCGGCCTCGGGCTCGGGACCGACGGCCGCGGCGTCACCGGCGCCGTGGGTCTTGCCGAAGCTGTGCCCGCCGACGATCAGCGCGGCGGTCTCCTCGTCGTTCATGGCCATCCGGCCGAACGTCTCGCGGATGTCGCGCGCGGCGGCCACCGGATCGGGGCGGCCGTTGGGGCCCTCCGGGTTCACGTAGATCAGGCCCATCTGGACCGCGCCGAGCGGACCGGACAGTTCGCGGTCACCGCTGTAGCGTTCGTCGCCGAGCCAGGTGTCCTCCGGACCCCAGAAGACCTCCTCTGGCTCCCAGATGTCGGGGCGGCCGAAGCCGAAGCCGAAGGTCTGGAAGCCCATCGACTCCAGGGCGACATTGCCGGCGAAGACCAGCAGGTCGGCCCACGAGATCGCGTTGCCGTACTTCTGCTTCACCGGCCAGAGCAGCCTGCGGGCCTTGTCGAGGTTGGCGTTGTCGGGCCAGCTGTTGAGCGGGGCGAAGCGCTGCGAGCCCTGCCCGCCGCCGCCACGCCCGTCCGCGATGCGGTAGGTACCCGCGGCGTGCCAGCTCATCCGGATGAACAGGCCGCCGTAGTTGCCGTAGTCGGCGGGCCACCAGTCCTGCGAATCGGTCAGGACCGCGGCGACGTCGGCCTTGAGCGCCTCGACGTCGAGCTTCTCGAATTCCTTCGCGTAGTCGAAGTCCTCGCCGAGCGGGTTGGACTTGGACGAGTGCGCGTGCAGCACCGAGACATCGATCTGCTCGGGCCACCAGTCCTTGTTCGAGTGGGGGCGGCGGTCGGTGTCGGGCGTGGGCGACGGGATCGCCGGGTTCTCGCTCTCGCTGGTGCTGCGTGTGTCGGAGTCAGGAGTGGGTGGGCGGCTGTCGGAGGTCACGATATTCCTTCCTGGACGGGATGTTCGGGCTGCGAACATTCGGGGCACAGGCCCCAGTAGATGACCTCGGCTTCATCGATCACGAAGCCACGGTCGTCGGAAGCGGTCAGACAGGGCGCCGGACCGACCTGGCAGTCGACATCGGCGATCACCCCGCACGCGCGGCAGATGACGTGATGGTGGTTGTCACCGACCCGCGACTCGTAGCGGGCCACATGCCCCCTGGGCTGGATGCACCGCAGCAGACCGGCCGCGGTGAGCGCCCGGAGCGAGTCGTAGACGGCCTGGTGCGAGACCACGGACAGGCGAGCGCGCACGGCGCGGATGATGGAATCGGTATCGGCGTGCGGATGCTCGTGCACAGCGCTCAGCACCGCGATCCGCGGCGCGGTCACGCGCAGCGACACGCTTCGCAGCAGCTGCTGGAGCTCCGTGTCCGTGGGCACGCTCGCAGTGTTCTCCGCTTTCTGGAATCAGTCAAGCATTTGTGGGTTTCCGGTTCCTGTCACGGAGACCGACGCGGAGGACACTGGCAGACATGACTCGATTCGACGATCTGCGCGCGCTGTTCATCAACTGCACGCTCAAGCGCTCCCCCGAGCCGAGCAATACGCAGGGGCTCATCGACGTGAGTGCCGGGATCATGGCCAGGAACGGGGTGCGGGTGTCGCACCTGCGGGCCGTCGACCACGACATCGCGACCGGGGTGTGGCCGGATATGACCGAGCACGGCTGGGCCACCGACGAGTGGCCCGCGCTGCAGCGACAGGTGATGGCGGCCGACATCCTGGTGCTGGCGGGCCCGATCTGGCTGGGCGACAACAGTTCTGTCACCAAGCGGGTGATCGAGCGCCTCTACGGCAATTCCTCGATCCTCAACGAGCACGGGCAGTACGCCTATTACGGGCGGGTCGGCGGCTGTCTGATCACCGGCAACGAGGACGGCGTCAAACACTGCGCCATGAACATCCTCTACAGCCTGCAGCATTTGGGCTACACCATCCCGCCGCAGGCCGACGCGGGCTGGATCGGCGAGGCCGGACCGGGCCCGTCCTACCTCGACCCCGGCTCCGGTGGCCCCGACAACGATTTCACCAACCGCAACACCACCTTCATGACCTGGAACCTGATGCACCTGGCCCGCGCACTGAAGGACAACGGCGGTATCCCCGCGCACGGCAACCAGCGTTCGGAATGGGACGCGGGCTGCCGCTTCGATTTCGAGAACCCCGAGTACCGCTAGGCGCTCACCCGGGGTTCGCCGCGGTGATCTGGGTGAGCGGGCACAGCCGGCGGCCGTCGCCACGAGCTCACGATCGGTCACCTGCTACGACCGGCGGCAGGCAGCGGCCTCGGACGATCGGAACGACGTCAGGCGTGGATGCGGGTGGCGGTGAGTTCTTCGGAGATCTGCCAGATGCGCCGGGCCGCCTCGGGGTCGCGCAAGCGGCGGTAGAGCTTCTGTTCGGCGGGTGGGCCGCCGAGGTGGCCGAGGCCGCGGGGGCCGTAGAAGCGTTCGGATTCGGCGGCGGGCGAGGTGGCGGCAAAGAGCGCGGGCAGCTTCGCCGACTCGACCGTGCCGACGACGAGACCGCGCGCGGACAACCAGCGGATGAGCTTCACCCCCGTGGTGTCCTCGGCGCGCCCGACCTCCGGCCTGGCGGCGAGCAGGTTCGTCGGCGCGACGCCGGGGTGGGCGAGATTGCTGGTGATGCCCCAGCCGCCGGCCCGGCTACGGCGGGCGAGTTCGAGCCCGAACAGGCCGAAGGCGATCTTGGACTGGCTGTAGGCGCGCATGCCGTCGTAGGAGCGTTCCCAGTTCAGGTCGTCCCAGTTGATCCCGTTCTGATTCGCCGCGACGCTGATCTGCGAGGTGACGCGGGCCCGCCCCGCGCGCAGCAGCGGCAGCAGGTGCCCGACGAGGGCGAAATGGCCGAGATGGTTGGTGCCGAACTGCAATTCGTAGCCGTCGGCGGTGACCTGCCGGTCCGGCGGGGTCATCACCCCGGCGTTGTTGACCAGCAGGTGGATCGGGCGGTCCTCGGCCAGCAGGCTCGCCCCGAGCGCCGCCACGGACGCCAGTGACGACAGGTCGAGTTCGCGCAGCGATACCAGCGCGTCGGGGGCCGTCCGCAGGATCTCCGTGCGCGCCGCCTCGCCCTTGCGCTGGTTGCGCACCGGCAGGACGACCTCGGCGCCCGCGGCCGCGAGGCGCGTCGCGATCCCGACCCCCATGCCGTCGCTGGCGCCGGTGACCACGGCGCGCTTGCCGCTGAGATCGGGGACGGTGATGTCGAGTGACCGACGTGGCATGTCGCTTCTCCTTGTTCGCCTCGGCGTGCTTGGCTCGCCCTCGACGATCGTCGATCCGGGAAGCGCGATCCAGGGACTACCTGTCCGTGGATACGTCCTGGTCCGGACGGTAGAACCGAACCCGAGTCGCGAAAGGGTGGAACGCCGATGATCGATCGGGCCGGACTGGCCGAGTTCCTCAAACGGCGCAGGGAGTCACTACAGCCCGAGGACGTCGGGCTGCCGCGCGGGCAGCGCCGCCGGACGACGGGATTGCGCCGGGAGGAGGTCGCGGTCCTGTGTCACATGTCGACCGACTACTACGCGCGCATCGAGCAGGTACGCGGTCCCCAACCCTCCGCACAGATGACCGCCGCCATCGCCCAGGGCCTGCACCTGTCGCTCGACGAACGCGACCATCTGTTCCGCCTGGCCGGGCACACCCCGCCCGCGCGCGGCGCGCTCGGCGAGCACATCAGTCCCGGCCTGCTGCGGATTCTCGACCGGCTCAACGACACACCGGCCGAGATCGTCACCGAACTCGGGGAGACACTGCGCCAGACACCGCTCGGCCTCGCCCTCACCGGCGACACGACCCGGTTCACCGGACCCGCGCGCAGCATCGGCTACCGCTGGTTCACCGACCCCGCCGAACGCGACCGCTACGCGCCGGAGGACCACCCGTTCCTGTCGCGGATGTTCGTCGCCGGACTCCGTGAACTCACCACCGTTCGCGGTCCGGATTCCCGCGCCGCCCACTACGCCGATCTGCTCCTCGCCGAGTCCGCGGAGTTCCGCGCCCTGTGGCACACCCATGAGGTAGGCGTGCGGCCCCACGAGGTCAAACGGTTCCGGCATCCCGAAGTCGGTGCGCTGGAGCTGAACTGCCAGACGCTGCTCGACCCCGCCCAGTCGCATCTGCTGCTGGTCTATACGGCCACGCCCGGCACCGAGAGCGCCGAGAAATTGCGGCTGCTCGCGGTCGTAGGAAGCGGGATGGTTCGCTGATCGTTCAGGGGATGACGACCGGTCCCGCTGGCGCGGACGGGGTTTCGGTCCAGCGCCGGGCGGTCTCGCGCGGGGTGACGTGCTGCTCGGTCCAGGCGCTCAACAGCTGCGCGACCTTGGCGTGCATGATGACGCGCAGCCGGTCGAACGAGGTCTGCGGGGTGTCGTCCACCTCGCCGAGCAGCAACCACCAGGCCCAGGCGACGGCGCCCGCGTTCGCCACGAAGTCCGGCAGCACGGCGATGCCGCGGGCGGCGAGCATGGCCTCGGCTTCGGGCGTGGTGGCGGCGTTCGCCGCCTCGACCACGATGCGGGCCCGCACATCGAAGGAGTTGTCCGGGGTGAGCGCGTACGAGATGGCCGCGGGGACGAGGATGTCCACGTCGGCCGAGACGATCGCGGCGCGCGGCGACTGTTCGATATCCGCCGGCAGCCGGGAACGGTCGATCTCGCCGAAGGCGTCGCGCAGGGCCAGCAGCGCGGGGATGTCGAGCCCGTCGGCGCGGTGCAGGGTGCCCGCGGCGTCGGCGATGGTGGTGACCGTCATCCCGGCCTCGTGCAGGTAGTAGGCGGCCGAACCGCCCATGGTGCCGATCCCCTGGATCGCGACGGTGGTCGCGGCGGGCGCGCGGCCCCACGACACCGCGGCGGCGAGGCAGGCGTGCGCGACACCGTAGCCGCCGATGACATCGCCGAGCAGGAATCCGCCCTCGACCGCGGCGTCGAGCCCGCGCCTGACCCGGCGCAGCGTCGCCTCGGGATCGGCCGACCGGCGGATGGCGGCGTGGTAGCTCTGGCCGAGACCGAGCCTGTCGAACACCGCGTCGATGAGATGCTGCGGAACGCCCAGGTCCTCCGCGGTGACCCAGTGCGTGTCGAGCCACGGCCGCATCGCCTCGCAGAACCGCTCGAGCACCTCGACCGCGCGCGGATCCTTGGGGTCGAAGTCGATGCCGCCCTTGGCGCCTCCGACCGGGAGATCGAAGGTGGCGGTCTTGTCGGCCATCCCGCGCGCCAGATCCTCGACCTCGCTCAGCCTGCAGCCCGCGCGCATCCTGGTGCCGCCGGTCGCCAGGCCCGCGCGCAGCGTGTGCACGACCAGGTAGCCCACCGCCCCCGTGCTCGAATCCGTCCAGTGCAGGCGCAGATACGGCTCGGGGCGGGCGACCACGGGAATTGTCGGAGTGGTTTGCGCGGTCACCTGCGGGGTACTCCCAGGTGAGTTCTGCATCATCGTCACGGCGACAACCTCCTCTTCGGGCTCGTGTCACCAGCCTGCGGCCGCATCCGCGCGCGCGTCTATTTACGGTTCGTTCACGGCGGTGTTCAGCATTGCTGCACAACGCATACGCTCGGTCCCATGGACCTGTCGCTGCCCCGCCTGCGCATGTTGCGCGAGCTGCACCGACGCGGGACGATCACTGCCGCGGCGTCCGCGCTGCACTACACCGCGTCGGCGGTGTCCCAGCAGCTGGCGCAGCTCGAACGCGATGTCGGCTCCCGGCTGCTCGAGCGGCGCGGCCGCCGGGTACAGCTCACCGATCGCGGCGTGCTGCTCGCCGAGCACGCCGAGGAGATCCTGGCCCTGGTCGAACGCGCCACCCAGGCGCTCGAGGACTCGGGCGAATCGGTGACGGCCACGCTGACCGCGGGCGTGTGGGCGTCGGTGGCCTCGGGCCTGCTCCCCGACGCACTCACCACGCTGGCCCGCACCCATCCCGGAATCCTGGTGCGCACCAGGGAACTCGCGCCGGAGGCGACCGCGGCGGCGGTCCGCGACGGCGCCCTCGATCTGTCGTTCGCGCTCGACTACTCCAACTCCCCCATGACCTGGGATCACGGCCTGGAACGCGCCGTGATCGCGGTGGAGCGGATCCACGCCGCCGTCCCGGCCGGCGCGGTGCCGTCGACGCGGGTGACGCTGGCCGAGCTGGCCGAGTACCCGTGGATCCTGGCGCCTGCCCGCTCGCATTTCGGCAACTCGGCCCGCCTGGCGTTCCAGTCCGCGGGGATCGCGCCGCGGATCGACCACGAGGTGGAGGAGCAGGCCACCGCGATGGCGATGGCGGCGGCCGGGCTCGGTGTCACGCTGGTCTCCGACCTCGGGCTCGCCCTGCGTCCGCCGGGGGTGGACATCGTGGCCCTCGGCGACATCCTCACCCGGACGGTGTCGCTGGCCTATCGCACCAATTCCGCGCGCAGAACGGCGCTGCTGCTCGTCATCGACGCGATCCGCGCCGCCGCCGCCGGGAAGGGACTCGACGCTTCCCCGCCCGCCCCGATCGAACCGCCGGAATAGCACGAGCCGTCCGGCCGGGCGCGCGTTCCCCGACCGGACGACACCTTGCTCAGACCAGTTCGGGAACGCGCAGATGCGCGAAGCCGAGCCGGAACTCCGCCACCTCGACGACATCGGCGCCCACGTCGCGGACCACCGCCGCCCTGAGCCGGTCGGTCTGCTGACGGCTGCTCTCCAGCTCCTCGACGCTCGACCACACGGTCGAGCCCACCGCACGGCCCGTGGACCGGTCGACGCACAGGCTCGCGCTGCGGAACCCCTCCAACCCCGCCCCGACCGCCACCCCCGGCGGGGCGCCGGCGCCGGCGCGGTGCGCCGGGATCGGGTCGTTGGTGGCCGCGGCGTACTCGGCGATCCGCTCGGCCGTGACGGCGAATTCCTCGGCGTCACTCCACTTCTCCAGTCCTGAGTCGTCGAACTCGACGGCCCGGCCCGCTGCCTGCGCTGTCATCGGCGCGCCCTACGCCGAGGCCAGCGCGTCGAGCTGGTCGAGGGACTTGTCGAGCTGCGCGCGACCGTCCTTCTCCACCGCCTTGCCCAGCGCGCCCTTGATCAGGGCGCCTTCGAAGTCGCCGGAGACCACGATGGTGCTGCCGGTGCCGTCGGGCTGGATGTCGAAGGTGAATTCGGTACGCACACCGGCCATTCCGGCGCCGGCGAGGGTCAGACGGTTCGGCACCTCGACGGCCTTGACGGTCCACTCCATCTTGTTCGCCATGCCGAGCATGACGATCTTGGCGACCAGCCCCGCGCCCTCGGTGAGCACCGCGGGCGGCTCCTCCATGAAGCGTTCGTGGATGGTGAACCACTTGTCCCAGGTCTGCGGGTCGGAGACGACCGCCCACAGAGCCTCGGGGCTGGCGGTGACGGACTTGGTGGCTTCGATGTGTCCCATACGAGTACTCCTGCGATTCAGCGCACGGCGCGCTGGTAGGCGGTGACCACGGCGGCGCCGCCGAGGCCGATGTTGTGCTGCAGTGCGGCGGTGACGTCGCCGACCTGGCGCTTGTCGGCGGTGCCGCGCAGCTGCCAGGTGAGCTCGGAGCACTGGGCGAGCCCGGTGGCGCCCAGCGGATGCCCCTTGGAGATCAGGCCGCCCGAGGGATTGACGACCCATTTGCCGCCGTAGGTGGTCTGCCCGGCGTCGATCAGCTTCCCGGCCTCACCCTCCGCGCACAGCCCGAGCGCCTCGTAGAGCAGCAGTTCGTTGGCGGAGAAGCAGTCGTGCAGTTCGATCACCTGGAAGTCCTCGGCGCCGAGTCCGGCCTGCTCGTAGACCAGCTGCGCGGCTTTGACATTCATGTCGTAGCCGATGAGGTTCTTGGCGGTGCCGTCGAAGGTCGAGGCGAAGTCGGTGGTCATCGCCTGGCCGACGATCTCGACCGCCTGCGCCGACAGATCGTGCCGGTCGACGAACGCCTCGCTCGCCAGGATCACCGCGCCCGAGCCGTCCGAGGTCGGCGAGCACTGCAGCTTGGTGAGCGGGTCGTAGATCATCCGCGAGCCGAGGATGTCGTCGAGCGAATACTCGTCCTGGAACTGCGAATACGGGTTGTTCACCGAGTGCTTGTGGTTCTTGTGGCCGATCTTGGCGAAGTGCTCGGCGGTGGTGCCGTACTGCTTCATGTGCTCACGGCCCGCCGCACCGAACATCCACGGCGCCACCGGGAACAGCACCTCGGAGATCTCGGCCAGGGCCAGCACGTGTTTACCCATCGGCTGCTCGCGGTCGTCCCAGGTGGAGGCCAGCGAGCCCGGCTGCATCTTCTCGAATCCCAGTGCCAGCGTGCACTCGGCCAGTCCGCCCCGGATCGCCTGTGCCGCGAGGTAGAGCGCGGTCGATCCGGTGGAACAGTTGTTGTTGACGTTGACGACCGGGATGCCCGTCATCCCCAGCTCGTAGACCGCCCGCTGACCGGACGTCGACTCGCCGTAGACGTAGCCCACGTAGGCCTGCTCGACCTCGCGGTAGTCGATCCCCGCGTCGGCCAGTGCCTTGGTGCCCGACTCGCGGGCCATGTCCGGATAGTCCCAGGCCCTGGTGGTTCCGTCGGCCTCCTCGACCTGCCTGCGGCCCGGCTTCTCGAACTTCGTCATCCCGACGCCGATCACATAGACCTTGTTCGCCATCGAACTCCCATCCTCGCGGTTGGCCACAAACATACAGCTCTGCATGTATCTTCACAACGGTTTCCGTGACGCCGGTCACCATCCGGGTGCGTAACAACGGCGTAACGGTTCGGAAAATTGCCGTCTACATCCATCGAGGACCGTCGGTGAGTCGCACGGATTCGTGGGGCGAGCAGATGAGGGAGAGAGGCAATGGCCGGAGCAGATACCGCCGCCAAAGAAACACTCGAGGACTACACGCTGCGTTTCGCCCCGCGGAGCTACCGCAAATGGAGCCCGGCGGTGGTCGGCATCTCCGCCCTCGGCGGTATCGCCTATCTCGCCGATTTCGCCATCGGCGCGAATATCGGCATCGCTCACGGCACCGGAAACGCGCTGATCGGGATCGGTATCTTCGCCGTCGTCGTGATGCTCACCGGCTTCCCGCTGGCGTATTACGCGGCCCGCTACAACATCGATCTGGATTTGATCACGCGCGGTAGCGGATTCGGTTATTACGGCTCGGTGATCACCAATATCGTGTTCGCCTCGTTCACCTTCATCTTCTTCGCGTTGGAAGGTTCGATCATGGCGCAGGGCCTGCAATTGGGCCTCGGAATTCCACTCTGGCTGGGTTATCTGGCGTCGACGGTGATCATCTTCCCGCTGGTCATCTACGGCATGAACACGCTGGCCAAATTGCAGGTGTGGACCACCCCGCTGTGGCTGCTGCTCATGGTCGCCCCGTTCGGCTTCCTGCTCCTGCGCCACCCCGACTCGGTCGGGTCGTTCTTCGCCTACGGCGGTAAGGACGGCGCCGGGGTGAGCCTGTCGGGCGCGCTGCTGGCCGCCGGTGTGTGCCTGTCGCTGATCGCGCAGATCGCCGAGCAGATCGACTACCTGCGCTTCATGCCGCCGCGCACCCCCGAGAACCGGGCCAAGTGGTGGGGCTGGATGCTGCTCGCCGGGCCGGGCTGGGTGATCTTCGGTGCCGCCAAGCAGGTCGTCGGCCTGTTCCTCGCCGTCTACCTGATCGCGAATCTGCCTGCCGCGCAGGGCATCGCGAACCAGCCGGTGCACCAGTTCCTGGAGATCTACCGCGACATGGTGCCGGGCTGGCTGGCCATGACGCTGGCCGTGGTGCTCGTGGTGATCAGCCAGATCAAGATCAACGTCACCAACGCGTACTCGGGCTCGCTGGCCTGGACCAACTCCTACACCCGCGTCACCAAGACCTACCCCGGTCGCCTGGTGTTCCTGGTGGTCAATCTGGCCATCGCGCTGGTGCTGATGGAAGCGGACATGTTCGACTTCCTCAACAACATCCTCGGCTTCTACGCCAACTGCGGCATCGCCTGGATCGTCACCGTGGCCACCGACATCGCGGTGAACAAGTACCTGCTGAAGATCTCGCCGAAGGTGCCCGAGTTCCGGCGCGGCATGCTCTACGACTTCAACCCGGTCGGCCTGGTCGGTTTCGGCCTCTCGGCGGTGCTGTCGATCATGACCTTCTTCGGCCTCTTCGGTGAGTTGCTCAAGCCGTACTCGCCGCTGGTCGCGGTCCTGGTGGCCTTCGTCGCGACCCCGCTCACCGCGATCGTCACCAAGGGCAAGTACTACCTGCGCCGCGCCGACGACGGCATCGAGCTGCCGATGTTCGACGAGCACGGCAACCCGTCGGGCGACCTGCTGCCCTGCCACGTCACCGGACTGGAGTTCGAGCGCCCGGACATGATCGCCTCCGCGGTGCCGGGCCCCGAGGGCGAGATCCAGTACATCAGCTCGCTGGCGCTGTCCACGGACCGCGAGGGCAAGCACCTGCTGCCGCGCCAGCACTGACGGCACGTACCGAGGCCGTACCGGGCGAAAAGTGTTCGCCTGGTACGGCCTTCGTCGTCAGAGGAGTTTGCGGACCACCGGCATCGGCAGGGTGCGCAGGGCGAAGGCGATCGGAATCCACGGCCAGTCCGGCACGTACGCCTTGGCGCGGCGCTTCTCGATGGCGGCGACCATGGCGCGCACGCCGGTTTCGGTGTCCACCATGAACTTCGGCTCGTGCTTGATCCGGTCGTTCATCTCCGAGCGGATGTAGCCGGGATAGATCACCGAGATATCCACGCCGGGAACAGCTTCCGCGCGCAGGCCCTCGGCGAGCGCGGCGACACCGGCCTTGGTGGCGGCATACGCGGTCAGGGTCTTGGGCATACCGCGCAAGCCGGAGATCGAGGAGATCATCACCAGGTGGCCGCGGCCCTGCGCGCGGAAGATCGTCATCGCCGCCTCGGTCTGGGCCAGCGCGGCGAGGAAATTCACCACCGCCGTCTCGCGGTTCGCGGCGTACTTGCCGGTGCCGAGCGGCGCGCCCTTGCCGAGGCCCGCGTTGACGATCACCCGGTCGATGGCACCGAACTCGGCGGCGAAGGCGTCGAAGACGGTGAACACGGCCGCGTCGTCGGTGACGTCGAGCTGCTTCACCGAGACGGTGCGATCGGGATGTGCGGCGAGGATCTCGGTACGCAGCTCGTCGAGCCGTTCGGTGCGACGAGCGCACAGCCCGAGGTCATAGCCGAGCGCCGCGAACTGACGGGCCATCTCGGCGCCGAGGCCGGAGCTGGCGCCGGTGATCACGATGGTGCCCCGGCTCACGACGCCACCGCCGACGAGGGCTCGATATGCGATTCCATGCGCTCACGGTAGTCATCGGACACGGCCGGCGGAACCGATCACCGCCGGCGAACCCGCGATCAGTGCGGGCCAGGCACGATCACCGCGGCTGCTGACGCGCGCAGGTCGACCGCGGCGCGACGCCAGCGGCGGTGCGCGCGTTCGGTGTCGGGGAGGACGAAATTGGCGACGAGGATGCCGCGCAGGGCGTCCATCGCGGTGTAGGCGAAATCGCGGGCGCCCTTGCGGCGCAGGTCGTCCGGGATCAGTTCGGCGACCGCCCGCAGCACCGCCGTGTTGACCACCGGCTCGACCTCTTCCATCGCCGCGGCCAGCACCGGATCGGTCCGGCCCGCCACCCACAGCTCCACCGTCGCGATGAACAGCGGCCCCTGATGCAGGTCCCAGAGGAATTCGAGGGCGGCGCCGACCGGATCGTCACCCACCCGCACCCGTGCCATCTCGCTCATGGCCGCCGCCACCCGCCGCTCGGCCAGGTGTTTGATCGCGGCGACCACCAGATCGTGTTTGGACCCGAAGTGGTGCACCTGCGCGCCACGGGTGACGCCGGCCCGCTCGGCCACCCTGGGCGTGGTGGTGCCCGCGTAGCCGTACTCGACCAGGCAGTCGATGGTCGCGTCGAGCAGGCGGGTACGCATCTCGCTACTGCGCTGCTCCTGCGTACGCCGCTGCGGTTTGTCGGCTGCGGTGCTGGTCATCGGCCGATCTTACCGCTTACATACAGACCTGTTGGTAAGCGGTGCTGCCGCCCGAGCCGCCGCACCCATCGGCCATTCACCCGCGCCGATCGGCCGCTGACCACTCGCACACGGGTTTCACCGCACGGCGACCAGCCGGGCGGAGTTCGCCGACTCGTCGTCGTCCGCCGCGTTGGCGGCCAGCTCGGCGTGCACCCGATCGTAGTAGCGGTTGATCTCGGCGTTCGTCGTCTCCTCGTCCCAGCCGAGCAGCGGCGCGATCAGGCGCGCGATCTCCGGCGCGGCGGCCAGACCACGGTCGGGAACCTCGATGGAGATGCGGGTGCGGCGGGTGAGCAGGTCCTCCAGGTGCAGCGCTCCCTCGTGGGTGACCGCGTAGACGGCCTCGGCGGCCAGGTAGTCGGGCGCGCCCGGAATCGGTTGACGCAGTGTGGCATCGGCGGCGATCAGGTCGAAGATGTCGGTGGCGAGCGACCCGTAGCGGCCGAGCAGATGCTCGACGACGTCGAGCGGCAGCCGCACCGACGCGGCCAGCTGGGCGGCCTCGGCGCGCAGCTCGGCGTATCCCCGCGCGCCGACGATCGGCAGGCGCGCGGTCGCCGAGGCGGGGACCTCGCCGCCGAGGCGAGCGGTGACGGCGTCGACCACGTCGGCGGCCATCACGCGGTAGGTGGTGTACTTGCCGCCCGCGATCACGAACAGCCCCGGCACCGGCTCGGCGACGGCGTGTTCGCGGGAGAGCTTGGCGGTCTCCTTGGACGCGCCGGTCATCAGTGGGCGCAGCCCGGCATAGGTGCCGACGATGTCGGCCCTGGTCAGCGGCTCGCGCAAGAGCGCGTTGACGTGGTCGAGGATGTACTGGACATCGGCGGCGGTGGCCGTGGGGTGGTCCTTGTCCAGCGACCACGCGGTGTCGGTGGTGCCGATGATCCAGTGCTCGGCCCACGGGATCACGAACAGCACGGACTTCTCGGTGCGCATGATCAAGCCGGTGTGCAGGTCGAGCCGGTCGCGCGGCACCAGAATGTGCACGCCCTTGGACATCTGGACGTGGAAGGGGAAGTCGACGCCGGTCATCTTGATCATGTCATCGGTCCACACGCCGGTCGCGCTGATCACGCTGCGGGCCCGGATGGTATGCGCGGCACCGGTTTCCAGGTCGAGCACGTGGGCGCCGACGACCTGCTCGCCGTCGCGGACGAGCCCGGTGACCTTGGTGCGGGTCAGCACGGTCGCGCCGTGCTCGGCGGCGGTCCTGGCGATCATCATGGTGTGGCGGGCGTCGTCGACCTGGGCGTCGTAGTAGCGGATCGCGCCGGTCATCGTGTCGTCACGCAGGGCGGGCGCGAGTTCCAGTGCGCCGGAACGGGTCAGGTGCTTGTGCATGGGCACGGCCCGCGCGCCGCCGAGGGTGTCGTAGAGCGCGACGCCGGCGCCGATGTAGGCACGTTCCCAGACGCGGTGCTGCAGCGGGAACAGGAACGGCACCGGATGGACCAGGTGCGGGGCGAGCGTGTTCAGCAGCAGCCCACGCTCTTTCAGCGCCTCGCGGACCAGCGCGAAGTCCAGTTGCTCGAGGTAGCGCAGGCCGCCGTGGATGAGCTTGGACGAGCGGCTCGAGGTACCGGCGGCGAAATCGCGGGCCTCGACGAGGGTCACCGACAGACCACGCGAGGCAGCGTCGAGCGCGGCGCCTGCGCCGGTGACGCCGCCGCCGATCACCAGCACGTCGATCTCGTGGTCGCCGAGCGCCGCGATCGCCGCGGCGCGGTAGGTGGGGTCCAGGGAAACGGACACGGCTTACTCCTTGTCGAGGTGGTCGTTCATCAGTCGAGTTCGGCCCAGTCGAGGGTGCGTTCGACGGCTTTGAGCCAGCGGCCGTAGCCGCGTTCGCGCTGCTCGTCGGACCAGGTGGGGAACCAGCGGACGTCTTCGTGCCAGTTCGCGAGCAGTTCGTCGGTGGAGCCCCAGACCCCGACCGCCAGCCCGGCCGCGTAGGCGGCGCCGAGCGCGGTGGTCTCGGCCACGACCGGGCGCGAGACCGGGACGCCGAGCAGGTCGGCCTGGATCTGCATGGCGAGTTTGTTCATGGTCACGCCGCCGTCGACGCGCAGCGTCGCCAGCCGCACGCCGGAATCGCGCTGCATCGCCTCGACCACGTCGCGGGTCTGGTAGGCGATGGATTCCAGTGTCGCCCTGGCCAAGTGGGCGTTGTTGCTGTAGCGCGACAGTCCGACGACCGCGCCGCGTGCGTCGGGACGCCAGTACGGGGCGAACAGACCGGAGAAGGCGGGCACGAAGTACACCCCGCCGGAGTCGGCGACCTGTTCGGCCAGGTCCTCGATCTGCGCGGCGCCCGCGATGACGCCGAGTTGATCGCGCAGCCACTGCACCGCGGACCCGGTGACCGCGATCGAACCCTCCAGGGCGTAGACGGGTTTGTCGTCGCCGAAATGGTAGGCGACGGTCGTGATCAGGCCGTGGTTCGAGCGGACGATCTCGGCGCCGGTGTTGAGCATCAGGAAATTGCCGGTGCCATAGGTGTTCTTGGCCTCACCCGGCTGGAAACACACCTGGCCGACGCTCGCGGCCTGCTGGTCGCCGAGGACACCGGCGATCGGGACCGCGCCCTTGAAGGGCCCGTCGGGGTTGGTGGTGCCGAAACCGGCCGGGTTCGACGACGGCGCGATGGCGGGCAGCATGGCGCGCGGGATGTCGAAGATCCGCAGGAGTTCGTCGTCCCAGCGCAGCGTCTCGAGGTCCATGAGCATGGTGCGCGAGGCGTTGGTCGGGTCGGTGACGTGCACGCCGCCGCGGCTGCCGCCGGTGAGGTTCCAGATCAGCCAGGTGTCGAGGGTGCCGAACAGGGCGTCGCCGCGTTCGGCGTCGGCCCGCACGCCCGCGACGTTGTCGAGGATCCAGCGCAGTTTGCCGCCCGAGAAGTACGGGGCGGGCGGCAGTCCGGTCCGCTCGCGGATGAGATCGCTGTGCCCGGCCGCGTCGAGGGCGGCGATGAGGCGGTCGGTGCGGGTGTCCTGCCAGACGATCGCGTTGTAGTACGGGCGACCGGTGTGGCGATTCCAGACGACGGTGGTCTCGCGCTGGTTGGTGACACCGATCGCGGCCAGGTCGGCGGCGGTGAGATCGGCGGTGGCCAGCGCGGTCTTGACGACGGTGCGGGTGCGTTCCCAGATCTCGTCCGGATTGTGTTCGACCCAGCCGGCGCGCGGCATGATCTGCTCGTGTTCGAGCTGGTGCCGGGCGACGACGGCGCCACCGTGGTCGAAAACCATGAAACGCGTCGAGGTCGTGCCCTGATCGATCGCGCCCACATACCGAGTCATCGTGGTCCTTTCGAGCGGGCTCACCATCGAGCCCGGAACCCACGCTAGGAACCGCCGGACCCCGCCGCCACGGCTGCCGTTCGACAATGCTGAACGCCGCGGCTGATAGGTTCGGGCGATGCCGGGTCCGATCCAGTCGATCGAGCGAGCCGCCGCCGTGCTGCGGCTGCTCGCGCGCGGGTCGGGGCCGATGGCCGTCGGCGAGGTCGCCGCCGCGCTCGACCTGGCCAAACCCACCGTGCACGGGATATTGCGGACGCTGCTCGGGGTCGGGTTCGTCGACCAGGATCCGGCGACGGGCCGCTACCTGCTCGCGCCCGCGCTCGGCGAACTCGGCAGCGATCACCTCGACGTCAACGAGCTGCGTTCGCGCGCGATCCACCGCGCCGACGCGCTCGCCGCGCGCACGGGCGAGGCGGTGCGGATGGCGGTGTCGCGGCCCGGCGGGGTGACGGTGGTGCATCACGTGTTCCGGCCGGACAACACCGCGCAGGTGCTCACCGTCGGCGAGGCGCTACCCGCGCACGCCACCGCGCTGGGCAAGGTGTTGCTCGCCTACGACGCCGCGCCGAGACCTACTTCGCTGCCTACCTTTACGCACCGGACGATCGGCGATCAGGCGGCGCTGGAACGTGCCGTCGCCGAGGTTCGCCGGACCGGCTGGGCGAGGGAGGTCGAGGAGTACCGTGCCGGCGAGGCGGGTATCGCCGCGCCGATCCGGGCGCGCGGCGGTTTGGTGGTGGCCGCCATCGGCATCTCGGGGCCGGTGGATCGACTGTGTGACAACCGGTTACAGGCCTTGCCCGCCGCCGTGGCCCTGGTGCGCGCCGCCGCCGAAGCCGTCCACCGCGATCTCGCGGCCGCGCGATGATCCAGCTACACCCCAGTGAAACGACTGCGCGACAACCGATTACAGCGCGACGCGGCCGCACCACAGGCCGCGGGAACGGGAGACTCCGGTGACGCCACGGTATGTCCTCGCCCTCGATCAGGGCACCACCTCGACCAGGTGCATCGTGTTCGACCGGCACGCGCGGCTGGTGGGGCTGGCGCAGCGCGCGCACCGCCAGCGGTATCCGCGCTCGGGCTGGGTCGAGCAGGACGCGATGGAGATCTGGCGGACGGTCGAGCGGATCGTGCCCGCGGCGCTGCGGGATGCCGGGATCACGGTCGAGCAGGTCGCGGCGATCGGGATCGCCAACCAGCGCGAGACGACCGTGGTGTGGGATCGCGAGACCGGGATGCCGGTGCGACCCGCCATCGTCTGGCAGGACATCCGCACCGAGGAACTCGTCGAGAGGTTCCGGAAAGCGCCTGGTGCGCACCGGATCACCGAGCTGAGCGGGTTGCCACTGGCCACCTATTTCGCGGCGCCCCGGCTGCGGTGGCTGCTCGACCACGTCGAGGGGCTGCGGGCCCGCGCGGAACGGGGCGAGGTGCTGTTCGGGACCATGGAGTCCTGGCTGATCTGGAATCTCACCGGTGCGCACGTCACCGATGTCACCAACGCGGGCCGCACCCTGCTCATGAACCTGGCCACCCGCCAGTGGGACGCGGAACTGTTGCGGTTCTTCGACATTCCACGCGCCATGCTCCCCCGCATCGAGCCGTCGACCGGCGATTTCGGGACCGCGCGCACGGTGGCGCCCGGGGTGCGGATCGCCGCCGCGCTCGGCGACCAGCACGCGGCGCTGTTCGGACAGACCTGTTTCGCGCCCGGCGAGACCGAATGCACCTACGGCACCGGCGGATTCCTGATGATGAACACCGGCACCGAACTGATCCGCTCCCGCCACGGACTGCTCACCACCATCGGCTACCAGGTGGGTCCCGAGCCGGTGTACGCGCTCGAGGGGCCGATCGCGGTCACCGGATCGCTGGTGCAGTGGATGCGCGACATCGTCGGCCTGATCGCCACCGCGCCCGAAATCGAGACTCTCGCGAGCACGGTCGACGACAACGGCGGCTGCTACCTCGTTCCCGCGTTCTCCGGTCTCTACGCGCCGCATTGGCGCAGCGATGCCAGGGGGCTGCTGATCGGGTTGACCTCGTACGTCACCAGGGGGCACCTGGCGCGCGCGGTGCTGGAGGCCACCGCGTGGCAGACGCGCGATGTCGTCGAGGCCATGAACGCGGACGCGGGGCTGCGGGCCGCGTCGCTGCGGGTCGCGGGCGGGATGGCGGCGAACAACCTGCTCATGCAGATCATCGCCGACGTGCTCGGTGTTCCGGTGATGCGCCCGCTGGTGACCGAGACGGTCTCGCTCGGCGCGGCCTACGCGGCGGGTCTCGCCGTCGGGTACTGGCCGGATCTGCAAGGGCTGCGCGGTAATTGGCGGGTGGCGGCGCAGTGGGTGCCGCGCGACGATCGAGCGGTCCGCGACGAGGAGTACGAGCGGTGGCAGCGGGCGGTGCAGCTCAGTGTGGGCTGGGCGCGCCCGGCGGTCGAACACTGATCCCGTGCGCCTGGCGAGGTTACGCTGCAAGAGTTCCGATCCGTCAGGAGGACGAACGTGGCCGACATGCTGACCGGGCTCAGCGCCCGCGCGCTGCGTACCCGATGGCTGGTCCGCGCGCCCATCGTCCTCTATCGCACCGGGCTGGGTTTCCTGTTCGGGCGGTGGTTGCTGATGCTCGAGCATGTCGGCAGGCGCACAGGTGCGCGGCGGTACGTCGTCCTCGAGGTCGTCGAACGTCCGACGCCGAACCAGTTCGTGATCGTCTCCGGATTCGGCACCGGGGCGCAGTGGTACCGCAATGTCGTGGCCTATCCACACGTTCGGGTCTCGTGGTGGTTCCGGCGCCTGGTGCCCGCGCAGGCCACCCCGATGAGCGAAGCGGAATCGGCGCGGGCACTCGCGCAGTACGCCGAAGAGCATCCCCGTGCCTGGGACAAGTTGCGCGCCACCATCGAACGGGCGACGGGAACGCCAGTGAACACCCTGCCGATGATTCGGCTGCACCTGCGATCGGGTACCGGCTAGCCTGCCACCCGCCAGGTCTGTTGCCGGACGCGTGGATGCGGTGCCCGGGAACTGAACCGGCGCGGAAGACCGGCGGTCACCGTCGCGGCCCGGTCGAACATCGCCATCGGTACTCCGCCACCCGGCAACAACCCAACAGGTGATCAACACCGCCGGGTTTGAGACCTCATGTGAAGAGGTCGTCCGCTGACGTCGCGGTGAGGGCTTGCTGGAGCCAGCCTTCGAGTCGGGCGAGGTCGGTGCACTCCGCGAGTTGAGCGCGCTGGGCAGCCGACAGCTCGATGCCACGACCCGTCAGCACTGTCAGCACAGAGCCGGCGATGCCCTCCGCACGGCCCTCCGCACGGCCTTCCGCACGGCCCTTCGCTCGGCCCTCGGCAAGGCCCTGTTCCACGTACTTGGTGGCGATGCGGCCGTGGTACTCGGGAGAGCGTGCCATCAGGTCCTCCAGACGTCGGCTTGCCGCGGTGGTCAATGTCTCGTCGACCAGGTCGATATACATTTTCGTAGCTCGGCATGCGGGGGAAACCTATAGCCGATGAACATGGTGTCGAAATTGTCGCGGCGTGTTGCGCGACACGGCTTTTCGGCGACCTTGCCGGCAACGGTGAGGACCCCGGGGTCGGTCAGCGCGACGCGCTGCGGCCCACCCACACCGTGACGGTGAACAGCGCGACGCCGAGAACGGCCAGCAGGGCGCCGACGGCGGCCGGGGCGGTGTAGCCGAGGCCCGCGGCGATGACGAGGCCGCCCAGCCAGGCGCCCGCGGCGTTGGCCATGTTGAGGGCGGCGTGGTTGAGGGCGGCAGCTAGGGTCTGGGCGTCGGCGGCCACGTCCATGAGTCGGGTCTGCAGGCCGGGGGCCAAGGCCGCGCCGGACGCGCCGACCAGGAACGCGCCGATCGAGGCGGTGATCGGGTTGTGGGCGGCCAGGACGAAGCCGGCGAGGATCACCACCATCGCGAGCAGGGCGGCGAAGATCGACCGATCGACGCCTCGGTCGGCCAGGACGCCGCCGAGGATGTTGCCCGCGATCATGCCGAGACCGAACAGGGCGAGCACGACCGGGACCGCGCCGATCGGCATGCCTGCCACATCGGTCATGGTCGTGGCGATGTAGGTGTACACGGCGAACATGCCGCCGAAGCCGATCGCGCCGACGGCCAGCGTGAGCAGGACCTGCGGCCTGCGCAGCGCGCCGAGTTCGGTGATCGGATTGGTGATCTTCATCCCGGACAGGTCCGGCACGAACCGCCACAGCGCGGCGACCGTCGCCACCCCGATCACGGCGACCACGACGTACGCGTCACGCCAGCCCAGATGCTGACCGAGCCAGGTCGCGCCGGGCACCCCGATCACATTGGCCACACTCAGCCCGAGCATCACCGCGGCCACCGCCTTGGCCCGCTGCCCGACCGGTGCCAGCGTCGCGGCGGCCAGCGAGGCCACCCCGAAGTAGGCGCCGTGCGGCAGGCCCGAGACGAACCTGGCCAGGGTGAGCGTCGCGAAGGTCGGCGCGAGTACGGTCGCCGCGTTGCCGACGGTGAAGGCCACCATCAGCGCGATGAGCAGCTTCTTGCGCGGCACCCGCGCGGCCAGCGCCGCGATCAGTGGCGCACCCACCACCACCCCGAGCGCGTACGCCGACACCGCGTGCCCCGCGGTCGGCTCGGAGATGGTGAAGTCGGCGGCGATATCGGGCAGCAGCCCCATGGTCACGAACTCGGTGGTGCCGATACCGAACCCACCCAGCGCCAGCGCGAGCATCGCCGGGACGTGCCAGCTCGTACGCGGCACTTCGACGCGGTCACCGGTGGCGAGGGAAGAAGTCACGCCTCCATGCAACGACCCCCACTCCCCGATCGCTACCCGCGCGGAGCGTGAGTTATCCCACCACCGACATCATGCGACGACCTCCCCACCCCGAATCCGCGCCGAAGGGCCCCGGAAAACGTGCGACCCGGCGAGTGGCCCGTGTTCTGGGGAGAACACGGGTGACTCACCGGGTCGGGTATCGACCTCACCGTCGGCCGGGCGCGGATCGCGCGCCGGGCGGCCGAGTGCGCGGGAGGTGGTGCTAGCGCTTCAGCGCGCGGGCCAGGTTGACGTCCAGGGCGCCGAGGAACTCCTCGGTGCTCAGGTAGCCCTGGTCGCCGCCGACGAGCAGCGCCAGGTCCTTGGTCATCTGGCCGCCTTCGACGGTCTTGATGACGACGTCTTCCAGCGCCTGCGCGAAGCCGATCACCTCGGGGGTGTTGTCCAGCTTGCCCCGGTGCTCCAGGCCACGGGTCCAGGCGAAGATCGACGCGATCGGGTTGGTCGAGGTCGGCTTGCCCTGCTGGTGCTGGCGGTAGTGCCGGGTGACGGTGCCGTGCGCGGCCTCGGCCTCACAGGTGCGGCCGTCCGGGGTGAGCAGCACCGAGGTCATCAGGCCCAGCGAGCCGAAGCCCTGCGCCACGGTGTCGGACTGCACGTCGCCGTCGTAGTTCTTGCACGCCCAGACGTAACCGCCCTCCCACTTCATGGAGGAGGCGACCATGTCGTCGATCAGGCGGTGCTCGTAGGTGAGGCCCGCCGCGTCGAACTCGGCCTTGAACTCGGCGTCGAAGACTTCCTGGAAGGTGTCCTTGAACATGCCGTCGTAGGCCTTGAGGATGGTGTTCTTCGTGGAGAGGTACACCGGGTAGTTCTGCTGCAGGCCGTAGTTGAACGAGGCCCGCGCGAAGTCCTCGATGGACTTCTTGAAGTTGTACATGCCCATGACGACGCCACCGTCCTCGGGCATCTTCACGACCTCGTGCACGATCGGCTCGCTGCCGTCCTCCGGCGTGAAGGTCAGCGTGACGGTGCCCGCCTCGTAGACCTTGAAGTCGGTGGCGCGGTACTGGTCGCCGAACGCGTGACGGCCGATGATGATCGGCTTGGTCCAACCGGGCACCAGGCGCGGCACGTTGGAGATGATGATCGGCGCACGGAAGATGGTGCCACCCAGGATGTTTCGGATGGTGCCGTTGGGCGAGCGCCACATCTTCTTGAGGCTGAACTCCTTCACCCGCGCTTCGTCGGGGGTGATGGTGGCGCACTTCACGCCCACGCCGTGCTTCTTGATGGCGTTCGCGGCGTCGACGGTGACCTGGTCGTCCGTCTTGTCGCGGTACTCGATGCCGAGGTCGTAGTACTCGAGGTTCACGTCGAGATACGGGTGGATCAGCTTGTCCTTGATGAACTGCCAGATGATCCGGGTCATCTCGTCGCCGTCGAGTTCTACGACGGTACCTTCAACCTTGATCTTGGACATGGATCTTC
Source organism: Nocardia neocaledoniensis (assembly GCF_029868625.1). Taxonomy (GTDB): domain Bacteria; phylum Actinomycetota; class Actinomycetes; order Mycobacteriales; family Mycobacteriaceae; genus Nocardia; species Nocardia neocaledoniensis_A. The sequence continues at coordinate 23,077 of NZ_JARWOJ010000417.1, forward strand.
GTGTCCTCCTAGGATGGTGCCCTCATTGCACGGCCAGGCGAACACGCTTGTGAGCGGACCCCAGCTGTTCCAACAGACAACGTATATGCCCCGCGTTGTCTGCGGGACGTGTGGTGCAAACAAGACGAGCGTACTGCTGCCCCCGCCCTCACCGCGACGGGAGGGCCCGCTGTGCGGGACTCCACGAAGTTACCCCGCCGGGAGCCCGGGCCGACACCCGCTCCGCGTACCCGCGAGTAATGACGGAACCGCGCAGGCAGCGGATGGCAAACGGGTCGCAAGTGGGCGGGCCCACGCTCGGGTGGTGACCGACATATCCCCGACCCCGAACCTGCTCGGCATCCGGCTGGCCCATCGCGCCATGCTCGCCGATACGTCCCGCTTCGCCAGTCTCGCCCGCGAGCTCGCCGGTGGGCAGTGCCCGCGCCGGCGGGCGCGCGCGGTCGCCGACCACCTCGGCCTGCTGTGCGATTCCATCCACCATCACCACCGGATCGAGGACGAGGTCCTCTGGCCGATGCTCTCCGCCGCCGCGGGCGATGCGGTCGATCTGCGTGAACTCACCGACGACCACGCCCAGCTCGACCCGATGCTGGCCGAGATCAGGGCCGCCTGCGCCGACCTGGTCGCCGGCCGGTCCACGGCGGCCGCGCACCTCGCCGAGCAGCTGACCCGCCTGCACACCGTGCTCGACGAGCACATCGCCGACGAGGAGCGGACCGTGTTCCCGATCGTCACCGAGTACCTGAGCCCCGCGCGCTGGGACGAGGTCGAGGCGGCCGCCCGCGGCGGTGCGGTGCTGAGTTTCGAACTGCCCCGCATGATGGCTGTCTGCACGCCCGCCGAACGCGCCGAGGTGCTGCGCGAAGGTGGGCTGCCGGTGCGCGCGATGCTGGCGGTGTTCGGGGCGCGGTATCGCAGGCGGGAGCGGGTGCTGGCGGGAAGCTGCGGGTTGCGCGGGCGGCGGCGCAGGTGGGCTTGGACGCTGCCCTCGTAGTTCGGGCGGCGCGGGTGCTGCGCTCAGATCGGGGCGGCACGAGAGGGCGTGGGATGGCGGCCCGAGCGGGATGATGCCGCTGGCTGCGGGATCGCGGGCGCGAAAAGTGACCCTCAGGCGAGCGGTGCGCCGGTTCCGTCGAGGGCGTCCAGCTCGGTCGCCAGATCGGCGAGGACCCGCTCGGCGGCGGCGCGGTGCCGGGATGCGGCGGCGTGGTCGCCCAGCCTGTCGGCCAGTTCGGCCAAGACCGTGTCGACGGGGCCGAAAGCGACCGACCCGGAATCCATGCCCGCGATGGTGCCCGCCCTCGGCAGCAGGTCCCGGTAGAGCCGCTCGGCCGCCTCGACGCTGCCGATCCGGGCGACCACCCTGGCCTCGAACGCCGACATCGCGCCCCAGTAGTAGTCGCGCAGGACCTCGGTGCCCGCGGCGAGGACGGTGCTCGCGCGCTCGGTGTCGCCCGCGTCGAGCAGCGCCAGGGCGTACACATAGCTGATCGCGTGCGGTGCGGCCGCGTAGAGCTGGGCGTACCCGTCCAGGCCGGGGGCCAGGTCGCCGCGCGCCCACCCGGTCATCATGCGGGCCAGCAGGACCAGTTCGGCACCGTTGGCGTTGCCCGCGGCGATCATCTTGGCGCTCAGGTCGGCGTCGATCGCCTCGGCCGTCGCCAGGTCGCCGCGCAGGACGGCGAGGACGGCCAGGTGCGCGGTGGAGACGACCAGCAGCGGGCCGAGCTGTCCGCCCTCCGCGCAGTCGAGCGCCTCCGCGATCTCCGACCGCGCGTCGACGAGCCTGCCCGCGCCCGAGGCGACGAGAAAACGCAGGAAATGCGCGATGGCCTGATACTCGGGGAGGCCGGCGGTGGTCGCCACGCGCAGCAGTTCGTCGGCCAGCTCGCCGCGTTCCGACCACAGATCAGGGCCGAGGGCGACGAAGGCCCTGGCATTGAGCGCCGCGCACAGCAGTTCGGGGTCGCTTAGCTCGCGCGCGGTGCGCACCGCCTCGGCCGAGCAGGCGAACGCGCGCGGGTTGTCGAACCCCTCCACGGCGAACACGGTGGTGACGAGCAGCCGGACGCGCAGGTCCGGCGCGGTGGTGCGGTCCAGCGCGGACGCGAGATCGACCGAGATGTCGGAGTCGGGCAGACCACGATCCCGGCTGGTCCAGATCGTGGGAGCGCGCCAACAGGTGAGGACGGCCACGACGGGGTCGGTGTCGATCCCGGTGTCGGCGGAGGTCGCCGCGTCCGCCGGACGATCGCCTGTCCGCGCCGCATCGCGGTCGTGTGTCCGCTCAGGGTCGGTGGGCATCAGTGCGCGAGCGATGGCCAGGGTTTCGGTGCGCAGCCGGCGGGCCTGCTCGTCGTTGCCGCCGTAGGCGAGGGCGTTGATCAGCGCGCAGCGCGTGGCGAGGGCGGCCAGGCGGTCCGGGCGGGTGGCCGCGGGGCTGTCGTGGCCGGCGCGGGCGTGCAGTTCGAGAGCCGCGCGCCACAATGGCTCGGCGTCCTGGTGGGCGCGGCCGGCGGTGCGCCTGCGCGCGGCGGCGAGGACGTAGCGCAGGGCGTGGGTAGCCGTCGAGGAGCCCGCCCCGGCGATGGCGTGGTGCGCCATCGCGTCGAGCACGACCGTGTCGAGGACGGGCTCGAGGTCGACCCGGGCAGCGCCGGTGCGTCGTTCGAGGAGTTCCAGGGCGGCCCAGTGCAGGCGGGCGCGGCGGAGGGTGGGGATGTCGCCGTAGACCGCGTCGCGAATCAGGGCGTGGGCGAAAGTGATTCGGTCGGTGTCGACGATACGGACGAGACCGGCGACCGTGACGGTGTCGACCAGGTCGATCAGGGTGTCCTCCGGTTCGGCGGTCAGGGCGAGCAGGGTGTCGAAGTCGATGTCGTCACCCCAGACCGCGGCCAGCCGTAAGGCGCGGGCGGCGCCCGCGGGCAGCCGGGCGATCCGGCGGTGCAGCACGGCTCGCACCCCCTCGGGCACGGCGCGCAGATCGCCCACCGCGGCCGCGAGCGTCGCGACCTCACGGACGAACAGTGGATTACCGGCGGTCCGCGCGCGCAGCCACTCGACCGTGTCGTCGTCGATGGACGCCAGCCCGGCGCGCTCCGCGACCGCGCGCACCGCCGCGCCGTCGAGCCCTTCCAGCACCAGCCGCCGGCCGGTCGACCCCGCGAGTGCCGCGGCGGTGGCCCGCACGCCCGCGTCGGCCTCCGACCCTCGCGCGGTGACCAGTACCAGCAACGGCCGCCGTGTCAGCCACGCCACCACCTGCCGCAGGATCTGCAAGGTCGCGCTGTCGGCCCGGTGAACGTCCTCGAGCACCACCAGCAGCGGCCCCCCAGTCAGGCGCCGACCACACACCTGCGCCACCTCCCGCGCGATGGCGAACGGCCCTGCCTGCGCCCCGACACCTTCCGCCGCCGGCACGAGCGCACCCGTCCCGGCCTGCGCCCCGACATCCGCCGCCCACACGAGAGCACCCGGCCCCGCCTGAGCCCCGGTGCCATCCGCCACCGCGCCCGACGGGTGCGCGCGATCGTCTCGACCGGTGGTGGTCCGCGCCCGCTCATCGCTCGACGGCAACCCGCCCGGCATCACGGACAGACCGGCGACTCGCTCCGCCGGCTCACGCGCGCCGGGCACGTCGTCGCTCGCGGAGTCGCCCATTCGCGAACCGGAGTCCGTCGGCTCCCCGCCGAACCACACCGCTCCCAGCTGATCCGGCCCCGGCAAGGTCCCGGCCGCCGGCGCGGACGAGCCCGGAGACGTCGGCGCCGCCGGATCGAGACCGCGCCGGTGCCGACCCTGATCCGGATGGTCGCCGCCGAGACCGTCCAGCAGGTGCACCCAGGCCCAGGCGGCGGGAGCGCCGTCGACCTCGGGACAGGATGCGCTCGCCACCGTCCATCCGTCGGCGGACAGGGCCGCGGCCAGCACCTCGACCTGCGTCGATTTGCCCGCGCCCGCTTCGCCTTCCAGCCACACCACCCGCGCGCGTCCGTGCGCGACCACCGCCGCGGCCTCGGCGAGCAGGGCCGCGCGTTCGGATGCGTAGCCGACCACCGTGGGGTCGGCGACCGACCGTCCCGGCGCCGAACCGACGACCGCGGGCCTCCCGGACGGAGAGCCCACCGCCGCGGACTCAGCGACCGACGGCCCGGACACAGCACCGTCAATCGCAGACTCAGCGGCGGGCCGCTCGGAACGAGGACCGTCCATCGCCGGCTCGCGCGAGCTGTCGACTCTCGGACCGGACGACCCGCTCCGGCGGCCCGCCGGGTCCTCACCGCGCACACCCGCACCGGCACTGCGTTCGACCACCTCCGGCGCCCGATCGCCCTTGCCAGGGCTGTCCGATCGATCCCGTACGGCCCCCGCGCCCGCTCCGGAGCGCGGGGAGGCGTCCGCGAGTTCCGCCGGGACTCGGTGGGTCAGTTCCGGTGCGTGGGTGAGGATGGCGGTTTCGAGGACACTGATGGCTGGGCTCGGGACGACGCCGAATTCGGTGTCGAGGTAGGCGCGCAGGTCGCGCAGGGTGGTCAGGGCGTCGAGTTGGCGGCCGAGGCGGTACTGGGTGAGCGCGAGGAGGCGCGCGGCGTTCTCCCGGTCGGGATGGTCGGCGACGTGGCGGTGCAGCAGCGCGAAGGCCTCGTCGGGGCGGCCGAGGGTCAGTGCCGATTCGGCGCGGCCTTCCACGGCGACGCGGCGGAGTTCGTGCAGGCGTGCGGCTTCCGCGAGCACCCAGCGCGCGGTGGCGAAGGGCGCGTACGGCTCGCCGTGCCAGCACGCCAGCGCTGCCCCGAGCCGCTGATAACGCCGTGCGGGGTCGTCGGGCTCGCCCGCGGCGAGCAGCCGCTCGAACCGCCAGGCGTCGACCGCCGCTGGGTCGAGACGCAGGGCGTAACCGGGCGCCTCGGAGACCAGCACGGTGGGCTGCGCGCGCGGCGGGCGCGCCGGTTCGATGGCGCGGCGCAGGTAGGAGATATGCGCCTGGAGCGCGCCCAGCGCCTTGGGTGGCGGGTCGCCCGCCCACAAGTCATCGATCAACCGATCGGTGGACACCACCGCACCGCCGGCGAGCACCAGCCTGGCCAGCAGCGCGCGCTGACGCGGCCCACCCAGATCGGCGGGCCGCTCGCCTACCTCGACCCGCAGCGGGCCGAGTACATCGATGCGTACGGCGGTCGCGCCGCCGTACGGTCCGTCCTGTTCGATACGGTCAATTTACCGGGCGATACGCACCCCCGCGACGCCGATCGCGAGGCCCTGGGCGACCGTGCCGGGAATGATCCACCAGCCCTCGGCGCCCGGCAGCAGTCCGGGCGCCATCGCCGCGACCGTCATCGACAGCGTGCCCGCGATGATCAGCACTCCCGACCACCGCCCGAACACCGCCGCGGGCCGGATCAGGGCGTATGCCGCGAGCAGCACGAAACCGAGCAGCAGCGCCATCGACAGCGGCGCGAGCACCGCGGCGGACGCGTCGGCGATCTCGCCTGCCGTGTGGTGATCGACCCCGGTGCTGACGAACACCTCGTGATAGGCGCCGATCGGGATCACCACGGCCAGCCCGGCGAACAGCAACCCGTGCGCGAGCGTGAGCATCCGGCTCGCCCATCCGTCGGCGGGTCGGCGGATGGCGCGGACCAGGGCGGGCAGGCCTACCGCCATCAGTACCGCGCCGATGGCGAAGGTGAGATGCGCGGCCGTCCAGGTCGTCGCGTGCACGGCTGCTTCGGAATGTTCGAGCGGGTGCAGCAGATTGCCCACGGCCCACAGCAGTGCGCCTGCGGCGAGGGTCACCGCACGGGCACGATCCCGGCGGGGCGGCGCCGCGAGGGCTGGAGCGTGGGATTCCGGGGCGTATTCGATCGTCATGCGCCGAGCCTGACCGGTGCCGATTGGCGCCCACTTGCGAACGATTTGCGGCCGGGACGGTCGGTCGGCACGCCGCGACACGCCAGGCCCGGCACACCGGCCGAGAAGTGATCCAGGCGACGTTTCGGCGGGAAGTTTCCGTGTGGGCGGGCTGTCCGGTTACCATGACGGCAAGGTCATGAGTACCAGCGTCAAGCCCCGGCTCGCTGGTCGGCAACCCTCCAGCTGCGGTGGGGTGCTCCGGGTGATGACCGGGCTCTCGAAGGTCGGGAGCAAGCGCGCATTCGCAGGAGGCCCCCATGTGTTGTTGTCCGTCGATCCGCCCCAGCTGAACCCACCGACGCACAACCCCTGGAGCATGTAGCCATGTCCGATTCCGCCCTGCCCGAGAACTGGTCGTTCGAGACCAAGCAGATCCACGCGGGCCAGGCCCCCGACGCCAGCACCAACGCGCGGGCACTGCCGATCTACCAGACCACCTCCTACACCTTCCGCGACACCGATCACGCCGCCGCGCTGTTCGGTCTGGCCGAGCCGGGCAACATCTACACGCGGATCATGAACCCCACCCAGGACGCGGTCGAGCAGCGCATCGCCGCGCTCGAGGGTGGCGTCGCGGCGCTGCTGCTGGCCTCCGGCCAGGCCGCCGAGACCTACGCGATCCTGAACCTGGCGGGCGCCGGTGACCACATCGTGTCCAGCCCGCACCTCTACGGCGGCACGTACAACCTGTTCCACTACTCGCTGCCCAAGCTCGGCATCGAGGTGTCCTTCGTCGAGGATCCCGACGACCTCGAGCAGTGGCGCGCCGCCGTCCGGCCCAACACCAAGGCCTTCTTCGGCGAGACCATCGCCAATCCCAGCAGCGCCGTGTTCGACATCCCCGGTATCGCCGAGGTGGCCCACGCCGCCGGTCTGCCGCTGATCGTGGACAACACCGTCGCGACCCCGTACCTGATCCAGCCGCTCGCCCACGGCGCCGACATCGTCGTGCACTCGGCGACGAAGTACCTGGGCGGCCACGGCGCCGCGGTCGCGGGCGCGATCGTCGACGGCGGCACCTTCGACTGGACCGTGCGCGACGCCGACGGCAACGCTCGCTTCCCGGGCTTCACCGAGCCCGACCCCAGCTACCACGGCGCGGTCTTCGCCGACCTGGGCGCGCCCGCCTTCGCGCTGAAGGCCCGCGTGCAGCTGCTGCGCGACCTGGGCGCGGCGGTCTCGCCGTTCAACGCCTTCCTCATCGCCCAGGGCATCGAGACGCTGAGCCTGCGGGTCGAGCGGCACGTGGCCAACGCCGAGGCGGTCGCGAAGTTCGTCGCCGAACAGCCGGGTGTCGAGGCCGTGCACTACGCCGGCCTCGAGACCTCGCCCTGGTACGCGCGGGCCAAGCAGCTCGCCCCCAAGGGCGCGGGCGCGATCGTCTCGTTCGAGCTGGCCGGCGGTGTCGATGCGGGCAAGAAGTTCGTGGACGCTCTCAGCCTCCACAGCCATGTCGCTAACATCGGTGATGTGCGTTCTCTCGTGATTCACCCGGCGTCGACCACGCACTCGCAGTTGACGCCCGAGGAGCAGCTGGCCTCCGGCGTCACCCCGGGGCTGGTCCGGCTGGCCGTCGGCATCGAGGGAATCGACGACATCCTGGCCGATCTGCGGGCCGGATTCGCGGCGGCGAACACGTGACAGTGAGCACCGAATCGCCGATCGCCCGTCCCGCGACCGGGGTGGCCCTGCTGCCACCGCCGGACGGGCGACTCGGCGTGGTCGCCATCGGGGATGTGACGCTGGAGAACGGCGCCGTGGTCCCCGATGTGCGGCTGGCGGTGCAACGCTGGGGCGAGCCGTCGCCCACGCTCGACAACGTGGTGTTGGTCGAGCACGCGCTCACCGGTGACTCGCAGGTCATCGCGAGTGCCGACAACACCGCGCCCGGCTGGTGGGAAGGCATGGTCGGGCCCGGCGCCCCGGTCGACACCGACGAATGGTGTGTGATCGCGACGAACGTGCTCGGCGGCTGTCGCGGCAGCACCGGACCGTCCTCGCTCGCGCCCGACGGCGCGCCGTGGGGTTCTCGCTTTCCCGATCTGACCATCCGGGACCAGGTCACCGCCGAGGCGCAGCTGCTGGATCTGCTGGGGATCGAGCGGCTGGCCGCCGTGGTCGGCGGGTCGATGGGCGGCATGCGGGTGCTGGAGTGGATGATCGGTCAGCCCGATCGGGTCGCGGCCGCGCTGGTGCTGGCCGTCGGCGCCAGGGCCACCGCCGACCAGATCGGCACCCAGACCACCCAGATGGCCATCATCACCGCCGATCCGGACTGGCTCGGCGGCGACTATCACGGCACCGGCCGCGCGCCGATGACCGGCATGGGCCTGGCCCGCCGGATCGCGCACCTGACCTACCGCACCGAGGGTGAACTCGACCATCGCTTCACCAATCGGGCCCAGGGCGACGAGGATCCGTGGACCGGCGGCCGCTACGCGGTGCAGAGCTACCTCGAGCACCAGGCCGACAAGCTGTGCCAGCGCTTCGACCCGGCCACCTATGTGCTGCTCAGCGAGGCCATGAACCGGCACGACGTGGGTCGCGGGCGCGGCGGTGTCGCCGCCGCGCTGGCGTCGACGCCGGTGCCGTGCGTGGTCGGTGGCGTCGACTCCGATCGGCTCTATCCATTGCACACCCAGGCCGAGCTGGCCGAGGGGCTGCCCGGCTGCGCCGGCCTCGAGATCGTGCACTCGCGCGACGGACACGACGGTTTCCTCACCGAGGCGGCCGCGGTGGCGAAGCTGCTCACCGAGACCATGCGGCTCGCGCGCGAGAACCGCTGACCGGTCAGCTCGTCAGCAGGGTGACGATCGAGCGCACGTAGTTCTGCAGCCGCTCCTTCGGATACTCCTGCGGCTCACTCACCGCGAGCCTGCCGAGCATCTCCGCGACGGTGAGAGTCGAGTTCGCGAGCAACCCCGCGTCCATCGCCGACCAGCGCGGTGACATCGCGATACCGACGCGCACAAGGGATTCCGCGCGGGCGAGGATATCGGCACGGGCGGCGCGCAGCGCGGCGCGATATTCGTCGGGCGCGCTGGCCGGGGTCGCCAGGATCAGCCGCCAGCGGGTCGGATTCGCCAGTGCCACACCGACGAACGCCTCCACGGTCGCCGAGGCGGCGGCCACCGGATCGGCATCGAGCAGGTCCGCAGGCAGGGTGTCGGCGATCTGCTCCAGTCCCCGTTCGCGTTCCCGTTCGAGCAGGGCTTCCACGAGTTCGGCGCGAGTCTTGAACACGGTGTACAGCACCGGTTTTCCCACGCCGGCTTCCTGCGCGACCGCTTCCATGCTCAGCTCGTGCAGTTCCATGCGGCCCAGGACGGTGAACGCGGCGTCGAGCAGTTGCGCGCGGCGTTCCCCGGGTGGCAGGCGCGGGGCATAGCGGCGGCGCGGTCGTTGCTCTCGCGTCGCGGTCACACGGACACCTCCTTCGTCCACCAGACGATACCCGGCCCCGTCACGCGAATCCTACGCAGCCGTTGTATTCGCTGCGCGCAATTGCTACGGTGGCGTTGTATTCACCTGCGAGGTTCACCCTCGGCACTGCAAAGGAGCACGTGCAATGGCCTTCGACCCGTCCACCCTGCGCCGCGACGACTACGGATTCTTCGGACCCGACTCGGTCACCTGGAAAGTGTGGGCTTCACCCACCGCGCTGATCGGCTTCCAGCGCGCGGTCACCCTCGAACACTTCGACCCCTTCCTCACCGCCGCCGTCGCCGACTCCCAGGGCATCTACGACAATCCGGCCTCGCGCCTCGACCACACGCTGGCCTACTTCGTGCTGGTCGCGATCGGCGACGGGCGCACGGCCATCCAGGCCGCCGAGCATCTGATGCGGGTCCACGCGCCGATGACCGGCATCGAACCCGTCACCGGCAAGCGCTACGCCGCCAACAGCCCCGAGACCCAGCTGTGGATCCACCTCACCGGCTGGCATTCGGTGCTCATCGCCTACGAGATGTACGGCCCCGGCCTGACCGAGGAGGAGGAGCGGCAGTTCTGGGCCGAGTGCGCGATCGCCGCCGAACTGCAGACCTGCAAGGCCGCCGACGTCCCGCGCACGCGCGAAGGGGTGCGCGCCTACTTCGAGCAGGTGCGGCCGCGCCTGTGCGTCACCGAACGGGCCGTCCAGGCGATGCACTATCTGATGTGGGTGCCGATGAGCAAGGGCTGGCGGTTCGCGCTCGGCAGCCGGCTGCTGTCGCTGGCCAGCATTCCGACCCTGCCGATCTGGATGCGCAAGCTCGGACGCCTGCCCTTTCCCCGGATCCTCGATCTGCTCGTCCGCATTCCGGTGCGGATGGTCGTGTGGATCGCCTCGCGCCGGGAGAACTGGGCGATGATCAAGGCCGCTCCGCTGGTGGCCCCGCTCACCGGTTCGATCTTCGCCGCCCACGTCGCCGCGGCGCCGCCGGCGAGCCCTATCACGATCACCCCCGACCGGGCGCGAGCGCTGTACGGCAGCCAGGGCGGTCGCAGCCTCTGGGCACAGGGCGCACCCGTCTCCGAAACCGCCTGAACCACGCGGTGACCGCCTTGCCGGGTCGACGCTGCCCCGGCTAGGCGGTCACCGTGACGTCGCGCGCCTGGCCGCTTCGATGTGGTTGATGTTCGTCTCGATCCACTCGCGCAGCGCCGCGATCGGTTCACGCAGACTGTGCCCGAGTTCGGTGAGGGTGTACTCGACTCGCGGCGGCACGGTGGGATACACGGTGCGCGCCACGAATCCGTCCGTCTCGAGCTGACGCAGCGTCTGCGTGAGCATCTTCTGCGAGATGCCCTCGATGCGGCGGCGCAGGTCGGTATAGCGCAGGGTGCCGTCGGCGAGCGCGTCGACGATCAGGACCGTCCACTTGCCCGCGATGTGGTCGAGGACCTCGCGGGTGGGGCATTTGGCCGAGTAGACGTCGGCGGGCAGGCCGCTGGCTTCGTGAATCGTGCGCACCTCACCGATTCTAACGCACTTTCAGGTGCCTACTTCCCAATGGAGAGCGACTCTCCGATAGTAGGAATCATGAGCACACAGACACTTTCGGTCACCGAAGCCATCCGCACTCGCCGCACCGTCCGCCACTACCGACCCGATCCGATCGACCCCGCGCTGCTCGACGAACTGCTCGACCTCGCCGTGCAGGCGCCGAGCGCCTGGAACATGCAGGACCGCTCCATCGTCGTGGTGACCAGCGACGAGGGCCGAAAAGCGCTCTCCGAGGCGGCCTTCGGACAACCCCAACCGCTCGAGGCGCCCGCGGTGCTGGTGTTCGTGGCCGATCCGACGGCCTGGGCGGCGGCCAACACCGACATCGCCGCGCAGGCCTCGGCCAGCGGCGCCTGGAACGCCGAGTTCCAGGCGATGTTCGAGTCCCGCGCCGAATACCACGCACTGCGCGAGCGCGGGCTGCTGCGCGAGAACGCCGTGAAGAACGCGATGATCGCCGCGACCTACGTGATGCTCGCCGCGACCGGCCTCGGGCTGGCGTCGGCGCCGATGAACGGGTGGGATCCCGAACTGGTGAAGCGGGCGATCGGCATCGACGCCGACAGCGATCTCGCCATCGCGGTCATGGTCACCGTCGGCCACGGCGTCGCGGTCCCACCGCACCCGGGCCGCAGGCCGCGCGAGCTCACGGTGTTCGCCGAGCGCTATCTCAACTGACGCCGAGGGTGTTGATGGTGACGGCCAGGAAGACGATGGCGCTGCCCAGCGCGGTCAGGGTGGCCACGTCGAAGGGCTTGCTGCGCACGGCGAGCAAGCCCACCTGGACCGTCGGCAGGCACAGCCGGAACGCCGCCGCCACCAGCGCCGCGCTGCCGAAGATGATCGCACCACGCCGCCACCGATCCCAGGCGACGAACACGATCGCGACCAGGATCAGCGCGCTCACCACGGTCATCGGCAGGTGACTGCGCAGGTACTGCTCGCCCGCCGTCATCCGCACGACCCGATGCTTCCCGGTCGTCTCCGCCTTGTTCACGGCCCCGATTGTTCCAGACGCGGGCACCGAGCGGGCGCCCCGGAGCCCGATCTCGGCCGCGACGGTGGGGCGAGCCGACCGCGTGGCCGTGGCATGACAGAGTGGTGCGCTGTGCTGCACCTGATCTTTCACAATCCCGTGATCCCGCCCAATACCGGTAACGCGATCCGGTTGGCGGCGGGGACCGGGTGTGCGTTGCATCTGATCGAGCCGTTGGGTTTCGACCTGTCGGAATCGAAGTTGCGCCGCGCCGGGCTGGACTATCACGACCTCGCGGTGGTGACCGTGCACCCCGATCTCGCGACGGCGTTCGCGGCCATCGACCCGGGGCGGGTGTTCGCGTTCACCACCCAGGCGAGCACCCGCTACACCGACATCGCCTACCGCGACGACGACGCGCTGCTGTTCGGCACCGAACCGACGGGCCTGCCCGCCGAGGTGCTGGCCAACCCGCGCATCACCGACCAGATCCGTATTCCGATGCTGCCCGGCCGCCGCTCGATGAATCTCTCCAACGCGGCCGCGGTCGCGGTCTACGAGGCATGGCGCCAACTGGGCTTCCCCGGCGGGGAGTAGCGGAAGCGCCTGCCCGGCCGAATTCAGGCGTCGATGTCGAAGCGTTTGAAGCGGGAGGTGGCGCCCGCGGTCAGGCGCACCGCGGACTTGGCGACGCCGAAGTGGGCGGCGAGGAGTTCGATGGCGGCCTTGTTAGCCTTGCCCTCGACGGCGGGGGCGCGCACGTAGAGGGTGAGCGTGCCGTCGTCGGCCGTCTCGACCAGCGGGCCTTTACGGCTGTTCGGTTTGATCGTCGCCCGTACCGTCGGCACCGGTCCGCTCCTCCTTCACCGCGCTCGAGGCCGGTGCGGCCGGTTTCGGCGCCGGCGCGGCGGGACGGCGGCGGCGCACCAGCACGCGCAGGACCAGCCAGATCACCCCGCCCAGCACGGCGGCGAAGCCGAGCCACGGAATCGCCTTGCCCGCGAAGACGATCGCGTCCTGGAGCCAGTCGACGAGCGAATTCCAGCCCGCGACGATCCCGTCCCAGAAATTGTCCGGGTCGCCCGGGGCGGTCTTGTCGTCGGCGGTGAGGGTGATGGTGAGCGTGGACAGCGCGACCTGATCGTCGAGCGAACGCTTCTGCGCGGTCAGGCTGTCGAGTTCGCCCTGCCTGCTCGACAGCGCCTCCTCGGCGTCGATGAGGTCGGCGGTGTTGGCCGCGTTGGCCATGAGCGCGCGCAACCGGTCGACGGAGGCCTGCAGGGCGCGGATGCGGGCGTCGAGATCCTCCCACTGCATGGTGACGTCGTCGCGGTTGGTGCTCACCTTGGTCACGCTGCCGACGCCGCCGAGCCCGGTGATGAAGGCATCGGTCTTGTCGGCGGGCACCCGCACACTGAGCACCGCGCGCGGCGTGCGCTTGTCGGTGCCGGGCTGCTCGGTCCTGCTGTCGATCCGGCCGTCCATGGCGCGCACCTGCTCGGCGACCGTGGCCGCGGCGCCGATCGGATCGTCGGCGGTGATGTCGACCGAACCGGTGATCACCTCTTTCCGGTTCGCCGAATCCTGCGGCGCAGGCCCCTCTTTCGCCGGGGCGCCCTCCCGGAACCCGGGCGCCACGGCCGCCGCGGGCCCGGAGACCGTCGGCGAGGACGCCTGGTCCGCGCTCGTCTCCCCCGCGTCGTCCCCGCACCCGGCCAGGAACAACAGCCCGAGTATCCCGATCAGCACCACCGCAAGCTTGCGCATGCTCGCAGCGTAATGCGCCGGAGCCGATGGCGGGCGCAGCCGCCGCTACAGATCGGCGGGCAGAATGCGGAACGCCGCGACACCGGCGAATGGCGTTGTCAGCGTTCCTGCCGGCGGCGCAGTTCGTCGTCGATGGCGGCGAGACGGCGTTCGTGGCTCGGGTGCGTGTTCATCCAGCCGGGGACGAGGTCGGTGATGGTGGGGCCGGTCGCGCAGTCGATCTCGGCGATCGTCAGCGATTCGCGCAGGTGGTGGCCGTAGCCGAGGGCCACCGCGACCCGGTCGGCGTGGGTTTCGGCCCAGCGCGACCGGCGCGTGGACAGCACATCTCGCACGGGGTATCCCACCAGGGCCAGCAGCGCGGCCCGCGGACCGAGCAGCAGCCACAGGGCGGCGGGTAACGCGCACATCGTGCCGATGCCGACCAGTGACCCGGCGGCCCCGAGCAGGATGGCTGACGCGGATGCCGGATCGCGGGCGCTGTGCGTCAGCGCCTTCTCGGACAGCGCGAGCGAGAACCTGGTCCCCGCCCGGATCGGCCGATCGAACAGCCCGCCGTACCAGCGGGTGAGCAGCTGCACCCGGTGATCGCGTTCGATGGCGTGGCCGAACTCGTGGGCGATCACCGCCTCGAGCTGGCGATCGGTGAGCGCCTCCACCGCGCGCAGACTGACGCCGATGTGCCGATCGTGGCTGACCGACGCTCGGAAATCGTGGTCGTGGATGACGCGGATCGTGCACGCCGACAACGGCACATCGGCGGCGCGCGCCACATTCCGCCACGCGGTGCGGACCCGCCGGGTCGCCGAGGGCAGCTCCTCGGCCGAAGCCGCCTGCCGGGCGCGGATCTCGCGCTCGGTGGCACGCAGGTTCCGGCGCAGCACCAGCGGGCCCGCGCCGAGCCATGCCGCACCCACCGCGAATCCCAGCCGGGGCGACAGCCGGGCGCTCAGACCGATCAGGAACCAGCCGTTCGACGCCGCGGGCGGCAGTCCGAGCAGAAGTGTCGTGGCCCGCGACAGTACGCGGCGCCGACGTGAGATCAGCGAGTTGTTCGGCATGCTCCCCCGATCTCCCTGGGAGACACGCTACCCAGCGTGTTCGATGCTGTACAGACTCGGCGGAAACGGTTCAGCGGAAGTCGCGGGAGCGGGCGACGATGGTGAGGTCGAGGGGCTCGAGGTGGTCGGCGAGGAGGCTGGCGGCGCCTTCGGCGTTCTGCAGGCGGCCGCGCACGAGCAGGGCGGTGGCGGTCTGGGCGAGGCGGCGGTAGCGGGTCCACAGGCCCACCGAGCAGACGACATTGACCATGCCGGTCTCGTCCTCCAGATTGAGGAAGGTGACGCCGGCGGCGGTGGCGGGGCGCTGCCGGTGGGTGACGGCGCCCGCGACCAGGATGCGCGTGCCGTCCTCGACGAGCAGCAGGTCGGCGGCGGGCACCACGCCGAGCGAATTCAGGTGCGCGCGCAGGAATTCGGTGGGATAGCTGCCGGGCGAGACACCGGTGGCCCACACGTCGGCGGCGGCGAGCTCGAGCGCGCTCATGCCGGGCAGGGACGGGGCCGCGGTCACCGCACCGGTGCCGGGCAGCAGTTCGGGACGCTCCCCCGCCGCCGCGCCCGCCGCCCACAGCGCGGCCCTGCGCACGCTGCTCCCCCGGTCCGCTCTGTCCCCGGCGCGCCTCCGCACTCCGTCGTCGACCGCGCCCTCGGCCGCTGCCGTCTCATCGTGGTCGACATCGACCAGGCCGTCGAGCGCGCCCGCCGTTGCCAGCGATTCCGCCTGGGCGACAGACAATCCCACGCGACCGGTGAGGTCGAGCATCGAGGTGTAGGGGCCGTGCTCGGCGCGCTCGGTGACGAGGCGTTCGGCGAGGTCGTCGCCGATGTGCCGGACGGCAGCGAGACCGAGCCGGACCTCGGTGCCCGCGTTCTCCAGGGTGGGTTCGGCCCGGCTGGCATTGATGTCGGGACCGTGTATCCGCACGCCGTGCCTGCGCGCGTCGGCCACCAGCGACTGCGGTGAGTAGAACCCCATCGGCTGGGCGCGCAGGAGTCCGGCGCAGAACGCGGCGGGATGATGCAGCTTGAACCACGAGGAGTAGAACACGATCGAGGCGAAGCTCTGCGAATGGCTTTCGGGGAAGCCGAAATTGGCGAAGGCGTAGAGCTTCTCGTAGATGCGGTCGGCCAGCGCGCCGGTGATCCCGTGCAGGTCCCGCATGCCCTGGTAGAGACGGCCCTTGAGTCGTTCCATCTTCTCCGGCGAGCGTTTGGAACCCATGGCGCGGCGGAGCTGGTCGGCCTCGGCGGCGCTGAAGCCGGCGACATCGATGGCCATCTGCATCAGCTGCTCCTGGAACAGCGGGATGCCGAGGGTGCGGGCGAGCGAATTCTCCAGCGCCGGGTGGTCGCAGACCGGCGCTTCCTGACCGTTGCGCCTGCGGATGTACGGGTGCACGGAGCCGCCCTGGATGGGGCCGGGCCGGATCAGCGCCACCTCCACCACCAGGTCGTAGAACTCTCGCGGCTTCAACCGGGGCAGCGTCGCCATCTGCGCGCGCGATTCCACCTGGAAGACCCCGATCGAATCGGCCCGCTGCAGCATCTCGTAGACGGCCGGTTCGGCGAGATCGAGCGCGTGCAGTTCGACCTTCTGCCCCTTGTGCTCGTGGACCAGGTCGATCATGTAGCGCAGCGCCGAGAGCATGCCGAGGCCGAGCAGGTCGAATTTCACCAGGCCGACCGCGGCGCAGTCGTCCTTGTCCCACTGCAGCACGCTGCGGCCAGCCATCCGCGCCCACTCCACCGGGCACACGTCCGCGATCGGCCGGTCGCAGATCACCATGCCGCCGGAGTGGATGCCCAGATGCCGTGGCAGACCGTCGAGTTCGCCCGCGAGTTCGAGAACCGGCGCGGGGATGTCGGTGCCGGTCTCGGCGGCCACCCCCGACCAGCGGCTCACCTGTTTGCTCCACGCGTCCTGCTGACCCGGCGAAAAGCCGAGTGCCCGTGCCGCATCGCGCACCGAGGACTTGCCGCGATAGGTGATCACGTTCGCCACCTGGGCGGCGTAGTCGCGGCCGTACTTGCCGTAGACGTGCTGGATGGCCTCCTCGCGCCGATCGGATTCGATGTCGATATCGATGTCGGGTGGCCCGTCGCGCTCGGTGGACAGGAAGCGTTCGAACAGCAGATTGTTGCCCACCGGATCGACATTGGTGATGCCGATGGCGTAGCAGACCGCGGAGTTGGCGGCCGAGCCACGGCCCTGGCACAGGATGCCGTTGCGCTTGCAGAACTCGACGATGTCGTGCACGACCAGGAAGTAGCCGGGGAACTCCATCCGCTCGATCACCGCGAGCTCGTGCTCGATCTGCGCGTACGCCCTCGGGTTCGCCGCGCGCGGGCCGTAGCGCCTGGCGGCCCCCTCGTAGCTGAGGTGGCGGAGCCAGGAGTCCTCGTCGTAGCCGGGCGGCACCTCGAACGGTGGCAGCTTCGGCGCGATCAACCGCAGGTCGAAGGCGCATGCGCGGGCCAGCTCCACCGCGTTCGACACGGCAGGCGGATGCGCGGCGAACAGCCGCGCCATCTCCGCGCCGGACCGCAGGTGCGCGCCACCGGTGGACGGCAGCCAGCCCGCCATCTCGTCGAGACTGCTCCTGGCCCGGATCGCGGCCAGCGCCATGGCCCTGCGGCGCTGGGCGGGCGAGGCGAAATGCGCGCCGGTGGTGGCGAGCACGGGCAGGCCGAGCCGGTCGGCCAGGGCGACGAGGTGAGCATTGCGTTCGTCGTCGGTGGCGATGCCGTGGTGGGTGAGTTCGACGCTCACCCGGTCGGCGCCGAAGCGTTCGACCAGCTCACGAAGGGCCGCTTCGGCTTTCGGCAGCGCCGTGTCACCCGCGCGCAGGTCGAGTTCCAGCGCGGAGCGCAGGTGTCCCTTCCGGCAGCCGGTGAGGACATGCCAGTGCCCGCCCGCGGCGGCGGTGAGCGTGTCCAGGTCGTAGCGCAGGATGCCCTTCTCTCCCGCCGCCATATGCGCGGCCGCCATCTCCCGCGACAGCCTGCGATACCCCTCCTGACCACGGGCGAGGATCAGCAGGTGCGGACCGCGCGGATCGGCGGAACCGGTGCGCGGCAGCGAATCCGGCGCTCGCACGTGCCCACTGGAAGACCCGGCCGGATCGGCGCCTACACGCGGTTCGGCCGAGGTCGTGCGCCCGCCTCGCGGATCGCCGATGGTGCGCCTGCCGCCCCGGGGAACAGTACGGGGCCGGGCCGCCGCCCCGCCGCCCCGCGCCGCCGCCCCCACGGGTGCCCGGGGGAGGTGGGGCCCGCAAAACGATGGGATTGCCCAAAGCCAGGCCGCCGCGGCGAACCGGACGGTCCCGTAGAACCCGTTGTGGTCGGTGAGCGCGAGCGCCTCCAGACCCAGCCGCACCGCCTCCTCCACCAGCTCCTCCGGCTGGCTCGCACCGTCGAGGAAGCTGTAGGCGGAGTGGGCGTGCAGCTCCGCGTAGGGCACGGACGCGGCCGGACGTGCGATCGAATCCGCCTCGTACGCACCGCGTTTACGCGACCATGCGGGGCTGTCACCGCCGTCGCCGGGATGCATCTCCTCGGCGGGGCGGCGACTCGGCTTGCCCGAGAGCACCCGCTCCAGCTCCGACCAGGTCGGCGGACCGTTGCTCCAGCCCACACCCAACTCCTCTCCTACCCCGCGTCACCTCCCACTCGATCGCGGTTGCCCGACCCCTCAACTCGCGGGCAAACGCTCCATCGATCGCGACTCCAGCGCCGCCTCCACATGGCCGAGCCCCGACCGGATCACCGCGCCGTAGGCATCGTTGGCGAGCACATCCAGGTGCCCGCGCGCGATGGCCAGCTGCATCCGCGCCATCTCGAAATCACCGACCCGCCGGTGACTGTCGGCCAGGTTCAGATACAGCGAGGGCAGGAACCCGCGCAGCCCCTCGTCCAGCGGGATGCCCGGCCCGAACACCGCGGCCAGCGCCCGCTGATCCCAGAGCAACGCGCCCTCGGGCAACTCCTGCACATCAGCGAGGTGATGTGCGATCACGCAGCGATGCAACGCGTCGCCGCCTTCTCCTATCTCGTCCCAGAGCCTGGTCAGCGCCGCGCGCGCAGCGTCAGGGTCGATACCGCCGAGCCGCACCGCGGCATAGATATCCGCCATCCGATCGTCCGCCATGGGCACAAGTATCGCACATACGTTCGAATAATGGCGAGAGGTGTTCGAACATATTTTCGAGTTTCTTGCCAGACCTGGTCCCGGAACTTACTTTGGAGTAAGTTCGAGGGAACGAGCTGCAAAGGAGCAGTGATGTCTCAGGTTTCTCCCGGCACACCGAACCGTCGGCGGCGGCGCGATCTCACCGACAGGCATGTCGTGATCACCGGCGCGTCGTCCGGGATCGGGCGGGCCGCCGCACTGGCGGCCGCAGACAAGGGCGCCGTCGTATTCCTGCTCGCCCGCCGCGGCGACGAACTGGCCGAGGTGGTCGCCGAGATCGGCGCCGCGGGCGGCCGGGCACACGGCTACCAGTGCGATGTCACCGACGCCGAATCCGTCGATTCCACCGTCAAGACGATCCTCGATCAGCACGGCCACGTGGACATGCTGGTGAACAACGCGGGCCGCTCGATCCGGCGCGCCATCCACCGCTCCACCGACCGCATGCACGACTTCGAACGCACCATGGCGGTCAACTACTTCGGCGCGGTGCGGATGACGCTGGCGCTGCTGCCGCAGATGCGCGAGCGCGGCTTCGGCCACATCGTCAACATCTCCAGTGCCGGCGTGCAGGTCGCCACCCCGCGCTTCGCCGCCTACCTCGCCTCCAAGGCCGCGCTGGACAAGTTCACCGAGGTCGCCGCCGTCGAAACCCTCGCCGACGGGGTCACTTTCACCACCATCCACATGCCACTGGTGCGCACGCCGATGATCGCCCCGAGTGGCGACCAGGGGCCATCGGAATCGCCGGAATGGGCCGCGGCCACCATCGTCCGCGCGCTCAGCGAACGCCCCAAGCGCATCGATGTCCCCCTCGGCACGCTCGCCGAGTACGGCGGCATCCTCACCCCGAAGCTGCGCGACCGCGTGCTGCACCGCTACTACCGCGCGCTGCCGGATTCGCCTGCGGCCAAGGGCGAATCGGTCGAGCCGGTTGTCGTGGAATCGACCACCGCACCCGCGCCGAAGCCCAAGTCGGCGGCGCGCAAGGCCACCGGTAGTGCCCTGCGCCGCGCCGCCCGTTGGGTGCCGGGCACGCATTGGTGAACAGACACTGAGGCGATCCGACGGCCCGCGCGTCGAGCCGTCCGGGGCACTTCCCAGACCGACCAGGACCCACACCCGACTTCCACGGAGTCGGTCCCACTCGAGGAATCCGTGCGCCCGTCAGGTCGACGAGCACCCGACCTGAGCGGCAGCTACCTCCGAGAGTTGTTCCACCGCAGCGGGTTCCAGGTAGGTGACCGGCTTGGCCGGGCCGCCGCAGCTGGCTTGGCGTGGCGGCGCCGCGACGGTGCGGACGGTGACGTGCCAGCGGCGGCCGTCGCGATGGGTGACGACAGCGGCACCGGCCAGGGTGGCGTCCTCGGCGGGCGCCGGGGCGGGAGTGACCGTGAGATCGTCGAGCGGCACGGGCGGGAGTTGTTCGCGCACAGCGACTTCGGCCACCTGCCGGATCGGGTCGTAGCACCCGCGGCCGCGCAGGCCGGTCATGGACACCTCGCCCTGCTCCGCGGCGGCGAGCAGGGCACGGGCGGCGGGCACGTCGACCCGCCCGTAGGTCAGGCCAGACGGGAGCAGGACCACGGCGGGCGCGAAGCGGTGGCCGCCGGTGTGGGTGGCCTCCCAGACCCGGCCGGGGTTGTCGGCGGCCAGGGCGGCGGCGATGGGGCGGCCGAGCAGCGCGCAGCACTGGTCGCGTTTGCCGTGCGCGCAGACCAGGACCACCGGATCGTCCACGCGCACACCGATTCCCGGTGCCGGTCCGTCGACGAGCCGCAGGTCGATGTCGAACAGTTCGCGCAGGTCGGTGATCTCGAAGCGCTCGCACCACGAGCCCTCGGGCCGGGAGGAGGCCAGCAGGACGGTGCGCTTCCCGGTGAACTCGTTGCGGCCGGGACGGCGGATCAGCGTGGGCCGCACCTGGGCCGCCGTCGTCCGCGCGGCCAGTTCGGCGGTGATCTCCGGGCCGAGCACCTCGTCGGCGATCACGTCGCGGCCCCAGGCCCCGGGATGCTCGACGCACAGCCAGCCGGGGGTGTGCACCGCGGTGCCGAGCATCGGCAGGTCGACGGCGGCCGCCGAGCAGCCCATGCCCTCGAACGGGTTCATGACAGCTCCTTCCGCGACCGACCGTCCGGCCGATCCGGAACAGGTGTCGTTTCACTGTAGAACCACGCGCGCGCGGTAGTAAGGGCACCCTCTGTTCCGGAGTGTTCGAGTCGGGACACACCCGATCCACACCAGGCGTTTCGACCGGGGTGCGGCTCGAGCTGCACCGGGCGGGATCGAGCCGGTGTGGCGCGCCGCTCGGATGTCCGGCTACTCGTAGACACCTTCCGCGTGCCAGGAGTCGGCGTCGTAGACGAGCAGGACCACCCGGATCTCGGTGGGGGCGGCGTCGAGCTGGACCTGGGCGCGGGCGGCGGGGGCGGCGTGCTCGGGGCCGGCCCACCAGCGTTCGTCGACCGGCCACGGGCCCGCCCAGCCGAGCAGGGTCCATTGCCGTCGACCCCACCGCAGACGGACGGGGTCGGCGGTGAACAGGCCGCGTGCGGTGACCGCGACGGGGGCGCCGTCGGCGGCGGTCAGTTCGACGGTGGGACGGTGCAGGAGCAGCAGGGTCGGGGCGGGTTCGGGCAGGCGGCCCGGCCAGGGCTGGGCGGGGTCGGCGGCGGGGGTGAGTTCGTCGCCCAGGGCGATCATGGTGATGCGTTCGGCGGGACCGCGCCCGCCGCTGAGCACCCCCACCCGCACCGCCTCGCCGCCGAGCAGGCCCTGCACCCGGACCAGGGCGCGGCGGGCCCGCTCGGTCTCCTCGCCCTCCCCGCCCCACAGGCCGAGCTGGAGCGCGCCCGCGGCGACCACCTCCACCGGTTCCAGGCGCAACGCGACGATCGGCGCGGTGGGACGGTCGCGGTGGGTGAGCCAGCCGTCGAGCTGCCAGCGGATGCGGTCGGCGGTATCGGGTGGGGTGAGCGGACGGGCGCAGCGCCAGATGCGCGAGAGCTCCTCGCCCGCCTCGGTGCGCGCGGTGACGGCCAGCCGGGTGCAGGCGACACCGGCGGCGGTGAGGGCCGTGTGCAGCCGGGTGGCCAGGGCGCGACCGGCGAAGGCGGCCGCGTCGACCCGGTCGATCGGCGGATCGCAGTCCAGGTCGACGGCCAGTTCCGGCGCCACCTGCCGGGCCGAGGGCGGACGTTCCGGCAGGGCACGGGCCAGGCGATGGGCCAGCACGGCGTCGGCGCCGAACCGCGAGGCGACCTCGGTGGGGGTGAGCCCGGCGAAATCACCGACGCGACGTAAACCCAAGCGGTGCAACAGGTCCACCAGGTCGGCTCGCTCGGGCGGGGCCAGTGCCGGTTCGGCGGCCAGCTCGGCCACCGGCAGCGGCGCCAGATAGTTCGCGCCCTCACCCGGCCGCACGATCGCGGCGCGCCGGGCCGCCAGCACCGCCGTGGACATGGCGTCGGCGATGCCGATCTGCGCTTCGGCGCCCGCCACCGCGACGGCATCGATGAGACGCACCGCCGCCGCTTCCTCCGAGCCGAAGAAGCGGGTGGCGCCGCGGGTACCGAGGACGAGCAGCCCTGGCCGCAAGACCTCGACGCCGGGGACGGTCGCGTCGACGGCACCGACGACCGGCTCGAACAGCCTGGCATCACGGTCCGGATCGTCCTGGGCGACAAGCAGATCAGGGCACCTCGCCTGCGCTTCCCGTCGATTCAGCCCGACCCGCACGCCCTCGAGACGGGCGAGTGCCGAACACGACACCACCCGGCTCCCCCGCAGTACCGCCACCGGACGATCCGTCGCCACCCCGGCCGCCGCGGCCGCCGCCACCGCGGGCCAGTCCGGACACAGCAGCGCCAGTACACGTTCCGCGCGCGTCATCACGACACCTCCGAGTGCGCCGCCACCGGCGACGCCGCGGTCACCCCCGCCACCGCGGACCGATCCGAACACAACAGCGCCAGCACCCGCTCCGCGCGCGTCATCACGACACCCCTGGCGCGCGACCACCGAACGTGTCGCAGACATCCACAACTGCGGACCAGCCCGGAACCCTCAGTGCCCGTCTATATTCCGCGCGGATCATCGCCCGCCGCCACACCGGGGTCTGCCATCGTCGAACGGAGACTGCCCGTCCCGACCGGGCCTCGGTCAGAGCAGGCGCGGCTCGGACGCGCGCGTCGACGCCCGAGGTCGGCCTCGGCTCGGTGCCCGGCGCCATCGAGCCGGTCGCCCAGGCCACGGACCGCCTGCCCGTCACGACACCGCCTCCCTGAGTTCGCGTACCTCCGCCGAGCGCGAAACCGGTTCGCGCGCGAGCCATTCCGTACGACCCGCCGCGGCGCACAGGTCCATCCGGCCGTGTCGCGGCGGGCCCGCCTTCGCGCTGACCCGCACGTCGAGGCAGACCGAGCGCAGGCGGCCGCGGCCGGGACCGAGACCGTCGTACCCGGTGACGCGGGTGTCCAGCCGCAGCGCCGGATCGGCCCAGGCGCCGCCCGCGACGACCAGGGTGGCGCCGCGGTTGCGAGCCCTGGCGGCCAGGACACGGCAGCGGGCGGGCGGGACGGCACGCCCGGCGAGACCGAGGACCACCAGATCGAGTCCGTCGAGCAGGACGGCGGCCACTTCGGCCGGATCGGGGCCGGGATCGGCGATCACCGCCAGCCGGGACAGCTGCGCGCCCATCTCGGCGGCGGCCAGCAAACCGAGCCGGGGCAGGCCGACCACCGCGGCGTACCCACCGTCGCCGGTCACCGCGGCCAGCAACCCGGAGAGCAGTGAATGCGCACCGGAGTAGGCGACCACCGCGCCTTTGGGCAGTCCGCCATCGGGCAACAGGTCGGCGAGCGGGGCGGGTACCGGCAGCAGATCGCGGCTCAGTGGCTGCTCACCGGGCATGTGCCGGGTGGCGCTCGTGCGGTGGCCCTGCACCGCTGCCATGCGGCGGCGCAGGTCGTCGAGCGTGTCTTCCCGCGCGGCGACCTCGGGTGAGGACGCATCCGAACCCATCAACACCACCCACTTCCCGATGGACCCGCGTGCGGAGACCGCTCAGCACCGCCGACCGCAGCACCATTCCAGCTATCGATCGTATTCGAATATACGTTCGATAGCGACCAGCGTGACACCCACCCCTCCCCCGTGTCCACCGCGGGGGCCTTATACCCGCGCGCCGTGATACCGGCCAGTCATCGGCATATTCGGCTACCCTCGCACCCGTGACCGAACGTGCTCGTCCCCATATCGGCCCCGACTACCTCGTCGCGGGTCGCTACCGCCTTCAGTCGAAACTGGGCGGCGGTGGCATGGGCGCGGTCTGGCTCGCGACCGACCGGCTGCTGAACCGGGACGTCGCCATCAAGCAGGTGCTCTCCACGGCCGGATTGAGCGAGGCCGAGGCCGAGGCGATCCGCAGCAGCATCGTGCACGAGGGCCGGGTGGCGGCCAAGCTGTCGCACGAGCACGCCATCGCCGTCTACGACGTGGTGCTCGAGGCGGGCGAGCCGTGGCTCGTCATGGAGCACTTACCCTCGCGCAGCGTGGCCAAGGCGCTGTCGATGGTCGACACGCTGCCCGCGGTGGAGGTCGCCCAGATCGGCGCGCAGGTGGCCGACGCGCTCGCCGCCGCGCACGCCGCGGGCATCGTGCACCGCGACATCAAGCCGGGCAACATCCTCGTCGCCGACCGCGGCCCCGATCTCGGCAAGGCCAAGCTCAGCGACTTCGGCATCTCCCGCGGCGCCGGCGACACCCACGGCGAGGACCCCGAGGGCACCATCACCGGTACCCCCGCCTACCTGCCGCCCGAGGTCGCCCGCGGCGCGAGGCCCACCGAGGCCAGCGACGTGTTCTCCCTGGGCGCCACGCTCTACACCATGCTGGAGGGCCAGCCGCCGTTCGGTTTCGACAGCGACGAGAACGACGTCGTCACCAAGGCCGCGATGGGCCAGATCATCCCGCCCAGCCGCACCGGCATCCTCACCCAGCCGCTGCTGCACATGCTCGAACCCGCGCCGCAGCGCCGCCCGAGCATGGCCCAGGCGCGCGACGAGATCCTCACCGCCGCCTTCGGTCCCGGAACCGCCGCCTACATCCTCGGCGTGCCGCTGCGCACCGAGGACGGCACCATCCCGTCCTGGGCCGCCCGCAACGGGGCCAGCGGCCTGCGCAGCCCGCACTCCGCGCCGCTGCCGCGTCCCCAGCGCGCGCCCGTCGCCGCACCGGCCGCGGCGCCGCGCGCCGGCAGCTTCCTGGACAACCTGCCCAACGGCGCGCCGCTGGCCATCGGCGCGGGCGTGCTGATCGGGCTGGTCATCCTCATCGCGATCATCATCGCGGTGATGTAGCTACTCGATGCGGCGGCGGTGGGCCCAGCGCGTCAACGCGTTCCGGTTCGACTGCTGGGTCTTGCGCAGCACATTGGAGGCGTGCGTCTCCACCGTCTTCACCGAGATGAACAGGGTCTCGGCGATCTCGCGATAGGTGTAGCCGCGCGCGAGCAAACGCAGCACCTCGAGTTCGCGGGGCGTGAGCGAATCGAGTTCGGGATCGAGCGGCGGCTCCGGGACCGGCGAGCGGCCGGTGAACGAGTCGAGCACGAAACCGGCAAGGCGCGGGCTGAAGACGGCGTCGCCGCCGGCCACCCGGCGGATACCGTCGGCCAGTTCGGCGCCGGAGATCGTCTTGGTGACGTACCCGCGCGCACCCGCCCTGATCACCGCGATCACGTCCTCGGCGGCATCGGAGACACTCAGCGCCAGGCACACCGGGCCCTCCGCGATGCCGGTCAGCACCGCGACGCCGCCGCCGTCGGGCATGTGCACATCCAGCAGCACCACATCGGGGCGCGCGGCATCGATCCCGGCCACCGCCTCGGCCACGCCGCCCGCCTCGCCGACGACCTCCATATCGGTCTCGCGGCTCAGCTCGGCGCGCACGCCCGAGCGGAACACGGCGTGATCGTCGACCAGGAACACCCGAACACTCACTGACAGCTCTCCTCATCCCACCGTGCGATCGGCTCGGTTCATCGGTACCACAGCGCACCACTCCGCCGCCGATCCCGGCGCGGAATCGGGCGCTCAGTCGCTGGTGCGCTCCTCGGCCGCGGACCGGGCCGTGGCCGACCGGTGCGCCGCCGCGCGGTCCGCTTCGGACCGGCCGGGTACGGCGCCGACAGCACCCGCCCCCGGGTCGCGGGCCGGTACAGCGGCGTCGGGCCCGGCGACCGGCCTCGTCACGGCGGTACCGGAATCGCGAGCCGGGGTGGGCTCGGCGGTACCGGAATCGGTGTCCGGGGCGGGCTCGGCGGTGCCGGAGTCGGTGCGCGGCATCACGATCCGTACCTCGGTGCCGCGACCGATGGTGGAGTCGATCTCGGCGGTGCCGCCGCGGCGTTCGACCCTGGCGCGGATGGACTTCGCGATGCCGCGCCGGTCGTCGGCCACGGCGGTGATGTCGAAGCCGGCGCCGCGGTCGCGGACGAAGATGCTCACCTGGTGCGGCTCGGCCTCGGCGAACAGATCGATCTCGGGGACGTCGGCGTGCTTGGCGGCGTTCACCAGCGCCTCGCGGGTGGCGCCGAGCAGGGCGGTGAAATGCTCCTTCGGCAGGCCCGCGCCGGTATCGCCGGGATCCATCGCGACATCGCCGACGGTCACCGGGGTGACCTTCACCCCGTGCTGGTCCTCCACCTCACCCGCGATCATGCGCAGGGCGGTGGCCAAGCTGGAATGGGCCGGCGCGGTGTCGTCGAAGAGCCATTTGCGCAGTTCGCGTTCCTGGCTGCGGGCCAGGCGCAACACTTCCTGCGGGTCCTCGGCCTGGCGCTGGATCAGGGCCAGCGTCTGCAGCACCGAATCGTGCAGGTGCGAGGCGATCTCCTCGCGTTCCTCGTTGCGGATGCGGGCGCCGCGCTCGGCATTGAGCGCGCGGACCATGCGCAGCCACAGCGGCACCGTCAGCAGCCCGGCGCCGATCAGGGTGACCGCCACCGCGATCAGCGCCGACCCGAGCGAACTCAGGTCGATCCTGGCCAGCACCACCACACCGAGGCCGAACACGATCAGCGTCGCCCCGGCCACGATCCGCGACCAGGTGATCACCGACGGCCGCGCGGGCAACCCGAACAGGGCGCGCGGGCCCGGCGCGGCGACGTCGTACTCCCGCCACACCAGCGCGGCGCCGACCGCGATCACCACGATCGGCGCGATCACCCGTGCCGCGGTGCCCTGGAACAGCCAGCCCACCGTCGCGGTGAGACCGAGCCCGAGCAGGGCGAGGCCGATGGCCTGCCTGCGCTCGTCGCCGGTCGGTTTCGTCGCGTCACCGCCCGCGGGGGTAAAGATCCACAGCAGCCCGTAGGCGACCAGACCGGCGCCCATCAGCGCGGACAGCAACACGAACGCCATCCGCACCTTGAACACGTCGACGCCCAGATGATCGGCCAGCCCGCCCGCGACGCCGCCGACGACCCGTCCGCCGGTCCGCCGGACCAGCCGCCGGGTCTCCGACAGCGGCGCGCCGATCGGCTCCGGCCCCGGCGCGGGCAGCATCGGCCGGTAGCCGCGCGGGACGCCGTAGCCCGCGGGCGCTCCCTGATACGGCTGCATGGAGCGATAGGACTGCGGCGGGAGGTAAGGCTGCGGCGCACCGTAGACGGCGTTCCCGCCGCCGAAGGTCCGAGCCACGAATCGCTGCGGGCCGCGCGGCCGGTGCCCGCCACGCGGATTCGCCGCGGCGCCGGGGCCGGACCCCGCGACGCCCTGCGGCGGGAAACCCGGGTTCCGCGCGCCGTCGAACCCGGGACCTGTTCCTCGGGCGACGTAGCCGTTCGGCACGGCGCCACGATCAGGTGCGGCGGCGCGGGCGGGAACAGACGGATCCATCCTTCGATAGTGGCACGCCCCGCCGAGCACCGGCATCGGGAATCTCCCTGATCTTGCCGCTTTCCGCGCTCGGGGGGACGCGTAGGCTGAGCAGGTGAAGCAACTGTGAAACACCTGACCGTCGGCCTCGTCGCGACCTCCCGTAAAGAAAACGAACACCGGCTGGCGATCCACCCGGCCCACCTGGATCGGATCGATCCGGGAATACGCGGTCAGATCTTCCTCGAACACGGCTACGGCGCCCGATTCGGCTACCCGGACGACCTCCTCGCTCCGCTGGTCGCGGGCTTTCGCACCCGCGCCGAACTGTTCGCCGAATGCGATGTGCTGCTGCTGGCCAAGCCACTCGCCGAGGACCTCGAACAGATGCGACCCGGCACGATCGTGTGGGGGTGGCCGCACTGTGTGCAGGACCGGCGGATCACCCAGCTGGCCGTCGACCGCGAGCTGACCCTGATCGCCTGGGAGGCGATGAACCACTGGACCGCGGCCGGGCATTTCAGTGTCCACGTGTTCCACAAGAACAACGAACTGGCCGGCTACTGCTCGGTCATGCACGCACTGCAACTGCGCGGCGCCACCGGCGATTACGGCCGACGGATGCGCGCGGCGGTGATCAGTTTCGGCGCGACCGCGCGGGGCGCGGTGCGGGCGCTCTCGGCACTGGGCATCAGCGATGTGACCGTGCTGACCCAGCGCAGCGTGTCCGCGGTGGCCTCACCGTTCGCGTCGGTGCGCATGCAGCATTTCCAGCGCGACCCGGCCGACCCCGGTCGCACCCTCGCACTGGAGGGGGCGGAACCCGGACCGCTGGCGCAGGTTCTCGCCCACTACGACGTGATCGTCAACTGCATGTTCCAGGACACCGAGGAACCGCTGATGTTCATCACCGACGACGATCTCGGCCTGTTCCCCAGGGGCACGCTGTTCGTCGACGTCTCCTGTGATGAGGGCATGGGCTTCTCCTGGGCCCGCCCCACCACCTTCGCCGACCCGATGTTCACCGTCGGCGCGGGTCTGCACCACTACGGCGTCGACCACAGTCCCTCCTTCCTGTGGGAGTCGGCCACCTGGGAGAACTCCGAGGCCCTGCTCGAGTACGTGCCGACCGTGCTGGCCGGGCCCGCGGCCTGGGACGGCGACGAGACCATCCGCCGCGCCGTCGAGATCCGCGAGGGCCGGGTGCTCAACCCGCGCATCCTCTCCTTCCAGGGCCGCGCCGCCGATCATCCGTACGCGGTGGTCTGACCTGGTCCGATGCTGTCCGGTCCGGACAGAAATCCCCGCCCACCTGGGCATTCACCGGCATCACCGGTCGACGGACACCGCCGGCGACGATGCCGGACCGGATAACCGGTCACGGCCCTCCCACCTGCGGATATTCGCGCTCCCGCCGGGTTTGCGGCGGCCGTGACCGGGGCCGCGTTCCTACGTTGATGGCAGGCCGGAATCCACGGCCGTCAGTCAGGGGAGGAACGTTGAACATCATCACGACCGTGCTCGGGGCCACCGCTGTCGCACTCGCCACCCTCGGGCTCGCACCCGTCGCGGCGGCCGGTCCGATGGCGCCGCACGAAACCACCTATCTGGGGCCGGAGGGCTTCCAGATGACCCTCGGCCACACCGACGAGTCCTACCGGCAGGTGCCCGCGCTCAACGCCATGCCGACCAACCGGGAGGTGTTCCTGAACAACACCGCCTACGTCACCGCGCCGGCCGGAGCCACCGGCACCCTCGAATCCGGTTACCTCGTGGCCTGCGCCGTGGATCTGGAGCTCTCCGTCGGACTCGACGGCGGCATCGCGGTCGACGCGGGGGCGTCCGCGGGCTTCGGTTCGTCGGGGCCCGACGCGTCGGTCGACATCGGTCCGTCGATCTTCGCGGGGATGGATCTGAGCCTGACGCTCGCGCCGGGCGAGATCAAGAAGATCGATGTCGGGAGCATGCCGCTCGGCACCGGCACCACCTACCTGGTGAATCGCGACTTCCACCTGATGGTGGGCAATTGCGGTGGCCCGCTCGACATCTACTCCTGGGCGACGGTCACCGCGAGCACCCCGCAGGTGAGCGCGACCAACTCGATCTTCGGCGACACCATGTTCCTGTGAGCCGATCGGGGCCCGGCACTGTGCCGGGCCCCGATCCACCGAATACCATTCCCCTCGGTCGTTTTCATCGAACGGGGGGTTCCTTGACCACTGTCGATCCGCACAGTGCTTCGCCGCGTGCGGCTTTCGCGCAACGCTTCGCCGAACTCTATGCCGCCGCGGGCAATCCGACCCTCCGCCGGGTCGCCGCGGCCACCGAGCGGCGCATGCGCGGCACGCAGGCCGGCACGCCGTCGCCACAGCGGATCAGCGACTGGAAGGCCGGACGCAATGTGCCCGCCCGCTTCGAATCGCTGCTGCCGGTGGTCCTCACGCTCGTCGACCTCACCGAGAAGGCCCAGCGTGAGCTGCCCCGCCGGCTCGCCGACCCACACGAATGGCGCAGGCTGTGGCAGGAATCGGTGACCTGGACGGCCACCGTCACCGAGGGCGACACCTGCCCCTATCCCGGCCTGCGCGCCTTCCGCGCCGACGAACGCCCGCTGTTCTTCGGCCGCGAGCAGGCCACCGCCGAATTCGTCGACCTGGTCCGCGCCACCACCGGGATCGTCGTGCTGATCGGTGCCTCCGGCGCGGGCAAGTCCTCGCTGCTGGCCGCGGGCCTACGCCCCGCCCTCGACCTGCCCTCGGCCACCATCACCCCGGGCACCGCGCCGATGGCGGCGCTCGCCGCCGTCGACACCGACGAGCCGCGCGTGCTGATCGTCGATCAGTTCGAGGAACTGTTCACCCTGTGCCCCGACGAGGCCGAACGCACGGCCTTCCTCACCGCGCTCGCCGACCTGACCACCCGCGCCGCCGACCCGCTCACGGTCGTCCTCGCCCTGCGCGCCGACTTCTACGAACGCTGCCTGCACCACCCGGTATTGCGGGACAGCCTGCGACGCAACAACTATCTGCTCGGACCGATGTCGATGGACGAGGTGTCGCGAGCGATCACCGGGCCCGCGACCGCCGCCGGACTCACCCTCGAACAGGGCCTGGAAGAGCTGGTCCTCAGCGAATTGCGCGGGCTCGGCGCGCACGCCGACACCGACGCCTACGATCCCGGCTCGCTGCCCCTGCTCTCCCACGTGATGGCCGCGACCTGGCTTCAGCGCGAGGGTCGCAAACTCACCGTCGCCGGGTATCGCACGGCGGGCGGCGTCGCCGGCTCGGTCGCCGAGACCGCCGAACTGGCGTGGAGCGAGCTGACCCCGGTCCAGCAGGAGGCCGCCCAGGACCTGCTCGGCTCGCTGGTCACCGTCGGGCAGGACGCCCGCGACACCCGGCGCACCGCAGGCCGCGGCGAATTGCTCTCCCACAGTGCCGATCCCGACGCCACCGCGCAGGCACTGGAAGTCCTCGCCGCCAGCAGGCTCGTCGCCCTCGACGCCGACTCGGTCCAGTTCACCCACGAGATCGTCCTCACCGCCTGGCCCCGGCTGCGCGGCTGGATCGCGACCGACCGCGTCGGCCACCTCGTCCGCCAGCGCCTGGAAACCGACGCCGGCGAATGGGAGGCCGCCGCCCGCGACCCCGCCCTGCTCTATCGCGGCACCCGCCTCGACAGCGCCACCGAACACGCCCGCTCCACCACCAGCCCCCGCTCCCGCGCCTTCCTCGACGCCTCACGCCGCTCGGCCCGCCTCGGCAAGCGCTGGCGACTCGGCGCCGCCATGATCGTCGTCGCGCTACTGGGCACCGGCGTCGTCGCCTGGGACCGCGGCAAGCTCGCCGACCAGCGCACCGCGGACCGCGATCACGCCGAACTGGTCGCGGCGGCGCAGCGGACCAGGGCGAGTGATCCGTCGCTGTCGGCGCAGTTGTCGCTGGCGGCCTATCGGATGCGACCGGACCCGTCCACCCGCGCACAGCTGCTGACCACCCAGGAACTGCCGCTGGCCACCTCCGTGCCGGGCCACACCTCCGACATCACCGCACTCGTGGCGCGCGCGAGCGACGGCAGGCTGGCTTCGCTCGACTACGACCAGAAGGTGTCACTCTGGGACACCACCGACCCCGCCGGGCCGCGGCAGATCGGCGGTGAATTCGGCGTTCCGGTCGGCCGGCTGGCCTTCGTGCCGCACAGCACCGAGGCGGTCACCGACGGCCCGGCCGGCCTACAGCTGTGGGACCTGGCCAGGCCGCGGGCGCCGCGGCTCCTGCACAGCCTCGGGATCGAGAAGCGGAACTCGATCGCCGCGGGGCCGGACGGCACGCTCCTCGCCGAGGCCGGCGCCGACTCGTTCACGCTCTGGCGGATCGGTGACCGCACCGAGCCGACGCGCACCGCGCGGGTGGATCTGCCCGCCGCGCGCGCCGGTCAGGCACATCTCGTCGAGTTCAGCCCCGACGGAAAGCTGCTCGCGGTGGGCCGGGTGGTCCATGACGCCGGTGTCGCGGACAGCATCCAGCTCTGGGACATCCGCGACCCCCGCACACCCCGCCCGGTCGGATCACCGATATCAACCGCGCCCGATGCCTACCTGTGCGACCTCGCGTTCAGTCCGGACGGCACGACGCTGGCAGTCGCCGCCTACGGGCCCACCGAGACGAGCTCGGCACGCACGGGTCGGGTCGAACTGTGGCATATCGCCGAGGCCGCCGAGCCCCGGCGAACCGGCACCATCCACACCGACAACAGCACGCTCAGCTCGATCGACTTCAACGACGGCGGAACCGTTCTCGTCACCAGCTCGGCGACCGCGGGGCAGCTGTGGAACATCACCGACCCGGGCCGGCCGGTAGCGGCGACGCCGATGCTGTCGACCAGTCCGGCGTCCTGTGACCGCGGCCCGGCGTCGCCGTGCAGCACCGGGCTGCGGTCGCTGACTTTCCTGCCCGGCAGACCACTGTTGGCGGGGGCAGGCAGCGATGGCGCCCTCGCTGTGTGGACGCTGCCGTCCTCGCTGGTGGATGTTTCGCCCGGCTCACAGCTGCCACCGGTGTTCGACAATGCCGGAGACCGGATGGTGATCGCGGATGTAGCCGGCGCCGTGGCCATCTGGGATACCTCCGATCCCGCGCGCCCGCGACGGCTGTCGACCCTTCCCGGCGGGACGAACCGTTTCAGCCCGGAGCTGAGCCCCGACGGTCGCACGCTGTCGATCCAGGACCAGCCGTCCGATCGCAGACTCGTCTTCGACCTGACGGATTCCCAGCGGCCGAAGCCACTGCCGGCCTGGCCGACGGGTTTCGTCGTCCAGTCCCAGGTACAGGCCGGCCGCATGGTGACCGCGGATTCGCACGAGGTCCGAATATGGGACGTCAGCGATCGGCAGGCACCGATCCGCGGCGCCACACCGATCGTCCCGACCGAGGGTGCGGACGAGGTGTACATCAACGCGCTGTCGGCCGACGGCACGCGCCTGGAGGTGGTCTCCTACGACCGGGAGGACACCGACAAGCCGTTCGCCACCCACCTGTGGAGCATCGAGGACCCGCACCGCCCGACCCTGCTGGGAACAACCGAACCCGACGGGAACACCGAGGCCTTCAAGCTGTCGCTGCTGCCCGACGACCACACCGCGATAGTCGCCGATACCGATTCCTTCGCGGTGTGGCGAACCGAGTCCGGACTCGAACGGCTCTCCGCGCCGATCCGCACCGAGGGCGTCCACATCATCGCGATGTCGACCGCATCCGGCCACACCTTGGCCGTCACCGCCAACGACCGCACCACCGAACTGTGGGACATCGCCGATCCCCGGGCGCCGCGTCTCGTCAGCGCGCCGATCGGGCGCAACGATGTCCGGAACCGGCTCACGGCGCTGCATCCGGACGGTGGCCATCTCGCCGTCGTCACCGACAGCGGCCAGTTCGGGATGTGGGACCTCGATCCGGAGCGAGTGGCCGACCGGATCTGCGCGGCCACCGGTGACCTGCTCACCGAGCAGGTCTGGCGGCGTCAGCTCCCGAATGTCCCCTATCTCCCACCCTGCTCCTGAACCCGGGCAAACCTCAGGGTTCCCCCCGATGCGGAAAAGGGCTGGTCGGGCAGACCATGGAACCCATGAGCAGAACGAGCTTCGGTGACCAGATCCAGCAGATGTGGCATACGCGGCCCGTCCGGCTGCCGCGGCAGGGGCCGATCGCCGGTGTCGCGGCCGGGTTCGGGCTGCGGTACGGGATCGATCCGGTGCTGCTGCGGGTGGCGTTCGTGGTGTCGACCATTTTCGGCGGCGCGGGCATCGTGCTGTACCTGCTGGCCTGGCTGGTGCTGAGTTCCGCGGGGAACGAGGTCTCGGCGGCCGAGGCGCTGACCGATCACGCCAGGGGCGGGCATTCGCAGACCAAGACGATCGTATTGATCGTCGCGCTGGCCATCGCGGTCTCGACCATGGGACCGATCGGGCTCGGGCTCGGCGGGTCCGGCGTGGTCAGTATGGGGCTGATGCTGGCGGGCTGGTGGATGCTCTACATCCGGCATCCCGAACTGCCGACCGGCTTCGACACCTACCGCGCCGCGGCGTACGGCACCGGCGACTACCCGCCGGTGGGCTACCCGACCGGCGTTCCGGTGCGCGGCTACCCGTACACCCCCGACGTGCCGCCGACCGGCATGTACACGCCCTACACGAAGCTGCCCGACGCCTACGTCCCCGACCCGGCCACGGCGGCCGCCGAATCCACGCCGCTGCTGCGCGTCGACGCCACCGACACGGTCGTCCTGCACAAGAACGCGGCAGCGCCCTCGTCGGCGGATGAGCTCGAAACACGCGCCATCCCAGTGCAAGACGCCGCCCACCAGACCGTGGCACCTTCCGCCGCATCAGCAGCGGCGTCCACCACTGCGGCCCCCGCGCACGAGGGGTCCGCTATCGCCGCGGACGACTCCGATCGCTCAACCGATGCTCCCGTCGTTCCCGACGAGGCGTCCGCGACACAAGAAGCCGCACCCACGACCGACGCACCTACCGAGCCGTCTTCCGACCCGGCGAGTTCCGTTCACCTGGTGAAGGTCGCCGACGCGGCTTCGACTTCCGCCCCCGTGGACGCTGAATCGTCGCCGGCACAGCCTGCCGAATTCACGCATGCGGCAGCCGCCGCCGAACTCGCTGCCCCACAGTCCGATTCGAGCATCGACCTCGGCGAACGCAGCGGCGAACCGGCGACGTCCGTCCTATACAAGGACTTCCCGCAGGCGGGCTACCCTCGCGCCGGCGCCCAGGTTCCCCCCGGCATCGACCCGCTCAGCATCGCCCCGCTGGCCTGGGAACTCCCCGAAGCGGCCCCGCGCTACGCCGTCGCCGCCCCACCACCGCCGAAGCGGCCCCGCTCGCGGCTCACGCCGGTGACCATCGGGCTCGCGATCCTGGCCGCCGCCGTGGCAGGGGCGGTCGCCGCCTCGGGCGTCGAATGGATGACACCGGCGCGGATCGCGGCCTTCGCACTGGCCGTCGTCGGCCTCGGACTCATCGCGGGCGCCTTCCTGCGCCGCGGCTACGGACTGCTCGTCCTCACCGCGCCACTGGCCGGGTTCGTCCTGCTGGCCTCGCTGATCGGGCCGGTGGATTTCGAGGGCAGAGCCGTCGGCGAACGGCTCTGGGCACCGACCTCGGTGACCGAACTGCAACCGCGCTACGCGCTCGACATCGGTTCGGGCACCTTGGATCTGCGCGGCCTGGAGCTCACCGAATCACGGACCGTGGAGGTCGCGGTGAACATCGGTGACGCGAAAGTACTCCTGCCGGAAGGAATGACAGTGAACACGACCTGCGATGTCCGGGTTGCGGAATCGGGCTGTGTCGACGGGATCACCGGCCCGAACACCCCCGGCGCCCCGGTCCTCGACCTGCGGATCAAGATGCACCTCGGCGATGTGGCGGTGACCCGTGACTGACCAGACCAGCACCGAACCCCGCCGCCGCCCGGCCTTCTCCCTACTGGTCACCGGCCTGCTCGCCCTCGCGGTGAGCGTCTGGGCCCTGCTCGGCGCGCCGACGCCCGGCGACGGCGGCATCCTGCCCCTCGGCTGGGGCGTGGTCCTCGCGGCCATCGTCGTCGGCCTGCTGCTCACCTTCGCCCCGAGCCGCAAACGACGTTGAGCGACAACCGCACACCCTGAGACACGACAATGGCCCGTCCGCGAAGACGGGCCATTGTCGTCGGAGGACGAACGATGAACGAAGGCAACGGTTCCGGAGAAACCAGACCCCCGGCTCGCCCGATGACCGGTGTACCGCTGGGCCGACTCCTCTTGGCCTACCGGCACACACCACCGATCGCCACAGCGACCACCACGTTTTCGGCCGCCGCGGGGGGGGGGGGGGGGGGGGGGGGGGGGGCGGGCGCCGCGGGGCGCGCGGCGCCCGGGCGCGGGGGCGGCCGCGCCCCCCCCCCCGCGGGGGGGGCGCGCGCGCGCGGGGGTTTTCCCCCCCCCCCCGCGGCCCCCCCGACGCGGCCGAAAACGTGGTGGTCGCTGTGGCGATCGGTGGTGTGTGCCGGTA